>JABDPL010000161.1 GCA_013042825.1 Flavobacteriaceae bacterium
TTTGAAGCCTCTGCTACGTTTTGAGGGCCTTTTGATTTAGTCAATGCACCCGGACATATTACATATTTGGCCGGTAAATTGTATTTTTTAGAAATGTCTCCTGTATTGTCTGGATTAAATTCAAATAGATCGACTCCGCAAGGTTGAATTAGAAACCTGTCTAAGGGCAAGTCAACAATATTCCTTACTAATTTATCCCGAACGTATTCTGTTGTGACGATAATACCATTTGCTTGCTTAATAGCATCTTCAATCAATTGCCACACTTTATTATCATATAAACCTTGATGACGCGGTTCAATTCCTGTACCATGAAGAAATAATACATAGGGTTTGTTATGCCTCTTGCAAATATTTGCAGTTGCAATGGCGGTTAAATTAGCATGATGTCCGATCACGATGTCTGTGTCTGAAATTATGTCTTCAAGAGCGCGCTCATAGTCAGGAACATATTCCATTACTTCATTAAAGCTCATAGAAGAAACGGCTTTCTGTGTGTTTTTGGCAGATGGTAAATATTCATGAACCGGAATAATGTCTGTATTTAAATGAACATCCCTGTTATTTGCTCCTTCAACTCCATTTCCAACATTCGGGTGAATAAAATGAACAACATGTCCCTGACTTAGTAAACATTGGGCATGCTCTTTAGCGACAACGCCACTTCCTCTTCCTTTGTTAAGTAATATAATTGCAACTTTCATTTTTTGTATATTGATTTTTATCGAGCCCAATGATCTTTAACACATCAGGTCCAGGATTTTTATAAATATTTTGTACTGTGCGTTTGAATGAGGCCTTTTATTATGGTTTCCAGAAACCCCATTAATTAATATAATTTGACTCCAGAAGATCAATTATTTCTTCAGCTTGTTTTAAAAACCTCGGAAGTTCTCCGTTAGCTCTAATGCTCAGAAACATTCTCAATTTTATGCAACCATTTGTCAATTCATTAATCTTATTTATGTCATCGGTAAGTAGTTTAAGATTTTCCTGTTCGGCTTTTCGATATGCTTCCGAAGCCGAGAAATCATATTCTAAAATGGAATTATTCGTGTTCATGTAAAATTTTAATTCTTCAAAATTAGAGTAGTTTAAATTGATAATATTGTCTGCAAGTCTTGAGACATTTGCAGTCATTTGGGAATCGGCAGTGAAATCTTCTTCAAGATGTTTACTAAAGGCATCATATGATACAATTTTTGCCGATAGACTTTCATTGCCTTTATGCCTCAAAGCCCCAGATATTTTTAATTCGTCAATTGTTGCTCTGTTCCAGGAATAGGGACGGTAAGTATAATCGCCCATTGAAAAAGGAACCAGGGTGAGATTTGAAATCTCATTTATTTGTTTTGCTCGAACATAATTCGCAAGACTATCAATTCTAATGATCGATTTTTCAATTTGACCTTTAATGATTTTAACTTCTTTTATATCAGCCTGTAAATCGGAGATCAATGATGCAGCATAGGCTCTTATAAGATTTTTCTTTTTTTGATTTTCATTCCAGGTATTGATTTGCAAGGCGATTAAAATTCCAATGACAACAAGAATGATTTCACCGATGGCATATTTCATATACTTTCCGGTTTTACTTTTTTTCAGGAGGTCGAATCTGATTTTTCGAAAGAATTTAATCATTGATCATAGGTAAGTTATCACGAAGGAAAACGGCCCCGTGAAAGCCAAATGGCATCAATTCAGTCATATTGGGTTTCAAAAAATTAATTTGATTTAAAGCTAATGAATTTTTGCCTAATACCCGTAATCCACATACAGCTTGTCGCATGTTTATATACGCACTGAATAAAGTACAAGGTCAGTTTTGGTTTCAACGAAGTAATCTGAATCTATGAAGCCGTTTCAATGATGATTATTTGAGCTTGCACCCCATGATATTTGTAAATAGCATGTGGCCCTAATTGTTTTGTTTATCCGGTGTTGAACTACGATTAATCGATTTAGAAGCCCCATAATTAATACGGCGGATAATTTTTAAGGTTCATCTTTTCGATCAAATCCTGAAACCGTGGATCTTCACGAATAGGATCGAATGAAGCATCAGCGTTGATCCAAATCAGGGAGGCATCCCTTAGTTCGTAGGCCAACTCAAGCATCTTGAACGCATTCTCGTAACGACCAAGATGGACATCAATTTTAGCTAAATAACTTGGTGATGTTGGTTTCAAAACAGGTATGAGTTGGTTGTATATTTTCTCGGCTAAAGCAAATTGGTTTTTGCGAGAATAGGCAATTGCCAGGGCCACTTTTGGAAGAAAATCATCAGGGTTTTCAGAAACAACATTACGTAGAATCTCAACATAATTGGAATCGGGAAATAATGTGGAATAACCTGATCTAGTGGCAACTCTTAGAAATAAAGGATCCCTGTTTTTTAATTCTATAAACGTTTGTCTAGCCTTTTCTAAATCACGAGCCCAATAATATGAATCAATCTTCCACTGTAAACTGTAAAGACGAAAGGGATCAATTTCTTGCCCTTTATTGATATAGAATAACGCCTCATCATGCCTGTTCATTGCTGAAAGCATACCAGAGAAATACAAGTAAGTTTGTGCATAACTAGGGTCGATACGAATGACTTTTTTAAAATATTTTTCAGAAAGTTCCCAATCGTAGTTGTAATGATAAAGGCAATCGGCAAGGGCCGTCAGGCCAATGTACGAGCTGGAATCAAGGGCAATGCTTTTTTCAGCATAACGTATTGATTTTGGAAATACTTCGGAACCTGGCAAATCCGAATGAGCCCAATTGAGGTATAATTCGGCCAAACCGGCATAACCCAGCGAAAAATTGGAATCAATTTTAATTGATTCCAGGTACATGGATTCTTTATTATTGTAATTACCAGAGTATTTCGCCTGGAGATACTTTTCAAAAGCCTCAGGATTTATTTTCTTTTCAACATCAGATTGTCCGGGAGGATGGACAAAGACCGGGCGGATCTTCACAGCGATCAAATCCGCAGCTTTATTTTGGGCGGTAAACAGATCTTTCAGAAGAAAATTAATTGTTTCACTTAACATGATATCGTTCGCTCTCGCATCAGTAAGTGAAAAGTTAAGTTGGGCTTCTTCATTATTGACCTGTAAACTTCCTTCAACTGCATATCGGACATTTAGTTTTTCACTCATTTCCTGAAGGTCCAATTCCTTTAGATTGTACACTACTTCAGATGATGTCCCTGGCGTCACCTTTATCTTGGGTATTTGTGCTACATTTCTTCTTACTTCTTCGGTCATGGCTTCCGCAAGCCAACTTTTATCAAGATCACCACCTAAGTATTCAAACGGGAAAATAGCGACAGACTGGTACGGTTCGATAGGAATTTCAGTCTGTTGCTCATTCGCACCATGAATGAAAAAATAATAATAACTGCCTGCCAAAAGGATGAACAGGCCGAGTACTTTCAATATAAATGGCCAATTCTTAGCATTTCCAGATTTCGAAATTTCCGGTTTGTCCTCAGAGGTGTTCTTTAGTTTACCGCTGAGCTCATCACTTTTTGGGACTGGAAAACCCTCATTAGCCAGAGCGAAGACCTCCATTGATCCCTTGACATTCTTAAATTCAAAAGTACCCAGAGAAACAGTTTGAAATTCCTTATGATTCCTGATTTTTTCAAAAACATGACGAGAAAAAAGTACTGTACCCGGTTGACCCAATGACTCAATCCGGGACGCAATATTAACACCATCTCCGAATATGTTATCATCCTGAAAAAGTACCTCCCCAATGTGGATGCCTATCCGTAAGGGTAATTTTGGTTCCTGTTGAAAAATTTCCTGTATTTCCCTGGCACATTCTAACGCCTCAAGAGCGCTTTGGAATACAGTCAGGCTGCCATCGCCATAATATTGAATAATATTTCCACTGTACTTCCCTGTTATTCGCTCTAAAACCTCCCGATAAAAATTAATCGTCCGGACTGCTTCCTGTTCACTGTTTTGCATCATGGATGTGTATCCAACAATATCTGCGAACATTATAGCAGCTAAACGATGCTTTGATTTCATTGGGAGAGGTTTAATCAAAATTAATGAATATAAATGACAAACCTTAATGGGGAAAGAAATTCGGGGTACGGTTTTATGTTAGCTTCATAATGTGATCCTTATGAGCCATCAACAAACCACTTGAGGAAGCCATTTATTAACCAATTTTGGTTTTAAGGTCATGGTATCGTCGCAATTCTAAACGATTTCTCCTGTTTTCAATTTGTCTTCCGCAGAATAATGCTAATCTCCGGTCTTGCGCTTATTAATAATCACAAAAATTACGGAAATGATCAAACCTATAATAAATTGCGGAATAGCAAGAAAGATCAGGGAACTCGTATACATAGGAAGCGTCTCATACGATTTCCTGAAGTTGCTAATTTGTGACTCGATAACATCGGCTGCCACATTGGTTTCTTGCAAAGATATCGTCCAGGTTTCGGCAACGGTTTCAACCCATGACGGGTCTATATAGCGCGTGTAAACAAACATATAAGTCTGGAAAATCAACCTGGAAAGGATAATTATACCAATCACGATGAGAGCAGCATTCAAAAAATTGAATTTAAATTCTTCTTGCTTCTTTAAATCAATAAGTCCTAATATCACAAAGGCTATAACTAAAATATAGGTCAACAGAATAAACCAATTGGTTAAGCCTAAACCAAACCAGGTCAGGATTTGCGTCCCGAGTGCTACTGCAATACCCAATAGTAGCCCCCATTTTATAATCGTTTTTGTTGCCATAATACCTTCTATTAAATCAGTTAATATTTATTTTTATGAATTAAAGAATCTCATTTTAAAACTAAAAATATTGATTGGTTTGTTAACAACAAAGGCTGTCAACTACCTTTTTTAGGGCCATCTGCCGCACTGTAAGCCATAAATGCCTTTTATTCTTTATTTTTTATATCGAATGTATTATCCCTGTACATTTTATGTTCGATCACCTGGGACGGTAATTCTATATTATTGGTGTCCAGAATTTCTTTTATATCGGTTATGGCCTTACTTCTGATATTATGCCCAAGATAACTATCGGGTAATTTTTTATTGGCCAATATATCTACCCAAAACAGCACTTGCATATCAGTGGTAAACTCGCCCAACTCCTGAACGATTACGTTGGGTGCCGGTGATTTTAAAACTTGTTTATTCTGGGCTAAATAGTCTAATATCAGATTTCGTGTTTTGTCTATGCTACATTCAGGGGCTATGCCGATCATAAAATTTATCCTTAAAAACCCATCTTTGGTATAATTGATCAGGGTGTTTTTTATAATCGATGAATTTGGAATATAAATGTCTTTTCCTTCAACATTTCTTAAATGGGTAATTCTTAAATCAAGATCCCGAACATTTCCTTTATGCCCTTCAACCTCAATAATATCGCCTATTTCAAAAGGTCGTTTTAAGGCTAAAATAATTCCGGCTAAAAAATTTTCTCCGATATCTTTAAAGGCAAACCCAAAAATGATGGCACTAATACCGGCTCCGGCAATCAAACTGCTCGCGATTCCGCCGAAGCCAATGATATTCAGCGCGATTACTAATCCGAAGATATAGAATGCCCATTTTGTGGCTTCAGATACGAAATTAGATATAATGCTGTCTTTCCATTTCCTTTGAATTCTTTTTCCGACAAAATAATAAAACAGCTTTCCGAGGAGTATGAAGATTATAATTACAATAATTCCGGTAGTTATGTTGGGTAACATAGCACCCAGGTCTGAAAAAATATCATTAAATATTTTACTCATATCTATTTTCATAAATAATTAATATCAGGGGTGTTGATTATTTCAATTCTACCGATCATTCGTTCGATGTCTTATCTCTCGAGATTAAAGATTTAAGCCTAATTCCAATTTCCGAATTGCGGTGTACGTCAGCGAAATATTCGGCACCAGGACCATAGGCAAATAATGGAACAACTGCTGCTGAATGATCTTTGGTTGACCATTTGATTTGTAGATTTGGATAACGCTTAAAATCAGCTACCGGAGCAAGACCTCCTGTTTCATGATCGGAGGTAAATAAAACCAAAGTTTTTCCCCGTATTTTCGAGAATTTTAGTAGAACAGCAAGGGTCTGTTGAATAGATTTCAGACCGTTGATCACGCGTTTTGAATTATGGACATGGGAAGCTGCATCTATCTCTTCGCTCTCCACCAATAGCATAAATGGTTTATCCTGAGATGACATATATTTCAATGCAGTTTCCGTAAGTTGGGTAAGATTAGGGGAAGAATCCAGATCCTGGATTTCGTCTTCATCAAAAATAGCCATTACCGGGATTGAGCCATTGTCATCATCTGGAAGTTTCAAGGTTCTGTCAAGAAGTTTAAATCGCTTACTCAAGATCTCCATGGTTTCATCCTTTTCGGGAACATCATCTTCACCAAGGTCTTCTAGCTCACCGAAAATAAGATCGAGGTTGGTTGCTGAAATTTGAGTCAGAATATCTCTTGCGTCATCTTCATTTCTTGTATGCGCTAAAAAAGCAGCGGGTGTTGCGTCCCATATATATGAATCTGTAACAATTCCTGTGGTATATTCTTGATCGTAAGCGATTTCAAAGATATTTTCCAAAACCTTCCCATCTTTATCGATTCCAATATGTCCGAATTGGGTCGAAGTTCCAGTCGTCATTGCTGTTGCCGAAGCTTCGGAGTCTGTAAGAGGGCCAAAAGCAGATCTTGCATCATGCCAGCCCTTAACTTCAAATTCCTGCCAGACCGATGGTTGGCTTTCCGAATTAAGTGTTTGTAATGCAATGGATAAATGGCCAAAGCCCATTCCATCGGCGATAAAAATGATGATATTTTCAGGTTGCTCACCTACATATTCAACTTCTTCATTATCGGTAAGCTGCCAGGGTGAAAACTCAATATCTGATGAGGATATTGAGATGTTTATATTGAAAAAATAAAATGATCCCATTAGAAGAACCAACATTACAATAATTGTAATTAGACTCGTTTTTTTCCAATTTTTCAAAATAGAGAGAATTTAAATGAAACGTCTAAGACCAGGTTTCAAGAAATAATTCAACAATTCCGGATTTTATATGATCGGTAAAGGTCTCAGTTATTATCTCAGTCTGGTTTGATTATTACTAATTTATTAAAAAGGAACGATTAAGCAGAATTTCGATCAAGTTAAATCGATATGCATCTTGTAATTAAGGTTCAGATCTAACAGGTTGTTGTTGACTGTAATCTAACGGAAATGATTTTTGGTTATGTATGCTGGGAGTCAGTTACTACTGGAAATATTAAATTTCGCACTTAAACAGCACTAAATTTTATTAAAATATAAGTCATTTGATTTCCTGAATCCGGCAGATAAACGCTAATTATGAAGAAGGAATTTATGTGGGTTACCGGCATTTTGATAAAAATGATTTAAACGTCTCCTATCCTTTTAGCTACGGACATTCCTATACCGAATTCGCTTATAGCGATATGCTTGCTGTTGTTGAAAACGACAGTATCAAAGTAATACATAAGGTAACCAATACCGGCAACAGGGCAGGTAAGTACGTGACACAAATCTATGTTGCCAAACCTGATAGTGCCATTGACCGACCTAATCAAGAGCTAAAAGCCTTTGCCAAGACCGGGTTATTGGACCCCGGAGCAAGCCAGGAATTCACCTTTAATGTTTCGGTTTCTGAACTGAGTTACTGGGATGAAAAGGGTTCACAATGGGCTGTTGAACCGGGTGACTATATTATCAGTGCAGGAGCTTCTTCAAGGGATATTAGATCCTCTGTGTCGGTCGGTATTAAGAAATAGGAGATAATGCTCATGACAGGCTTGAAGAGGAC
>JABDPL010000165.1 GCA_013042825.1 Flavobacteriaceae bacterium
CTTCTGGACTTGGGCGGGATATGCCAATATTTTTGAGGTATGGGAAAATTCTGGTGAGAATGCCACTCTCGATTTTGAATCTTTGAAATATTATGCCCATGATAGTGAGGTGCTAGTGAACAGGTTGGATAAGTTGTTCATGCATGGTATGTTATCTGATGAAACAAAACAGATCATTAAAACTGCAGTTGACCCAATACAGGGTACTAACCCTGATGTCGATTATATGTATTACCGGGTTAAAATGGCCTTATATCTTGTGCTTATAAGTCCGGATTACGCCATAAAACGTTGATCATGTCGAAGGATCATAAAAATAACATATCGAGAAGAAAATTCCTGGGCCAATCATGTGCAGCGCTCGGATACACCACTATGTTTTCTTCATTGATAAATCTTAAGGCCATAGCTTCGGCTACAATGAACAACTCCTTTGTATTGCAGAATTCCGGGAATTACAAGGCTCTTGTTTGTATAAGCCTTACAGGTGGCAATGACTCTTATAACATGTTGATGCCGAGAGGTAATACCGAATACAACGAATATGCCATAACGCGCTCCAATCTTGCCTTACCCCAGCAGGATATTCTACAGATCAATCCTTTTACTACCGATGGAAGGGAATTTGGCATACATCCGAGCATGGCCGATATGCAAACGATCTTTGAGAACCAGGATCTGGCGTTTATTTGTAATGTTGGTACTCTGGTCGAACCGGCCACCAAACAAGAAATATACAATCAATCCGTTCAAACACCACTCGGATTATTCTCCCATTCCGATCAGCAGCAGCAATGGCATACGGGGCGACCTCATGAGCGCTCGTCTATAGGCTGGGGCGGTCGTATTGCCGACCTGACCCAATCGATGAACTCCAATGATAATATTTCAATGAATATATCCTTGCAGGGATTAAATCTCTTTCAGCGAGGCCTTGATATTATTCCCTATACCATAAGCCCGTCAGGAAGTATGAAAATCAACGGTTATGGTGAGAACGATGGGTTCAATCAATTGAGAACAGCTGCTCTGGATGCGATGATGGACAGGGACTACCAGGACATTTTCAAGAACACTTATATCAATACCATAAAGGCATCAAGCGATGCGAGTAATGAGTTCCAGGATGCAATTGATGCTGTCCAACCATTTAATACACAACTTCCCGCAGGGAATGGATTAGCTGCCCAGATGCAGATGGTTGCAAAAACCATTATGGCCAGGGATACACTTGGATTCAGCCGTCAAATATTCTATGTGCAACTCGGTGGTTGGGACCATCATGATGAGTTGTTGTTCAATCACGCGTCCAATCTTAGCGCGGTGAATGAGGCCATGAAATATTTCTATGACCTGTTACAGGAATTAAACCTTTTCGATCAAGTCACGACATTTAATATATCCGATTTTTCAAGGACGTTGACATCGAACGGTAATGGAACCGATCACGCCTGGGGTGGAAATACCTTTGTAATGGGAGGATCGGTCTTAGGCCGTGAAATGTACGGTGCATACCCAACACTTGCTTTGAACAGTGAACTTGATCTATTTGATGGGGTGCTTATTCCAACAATGGCTGCTGATCTGTATATGGCAGAATTGGCCTTATGGTTCGGGGTACCACACTCAGATCTTAGTACGATTTTTCCAAATCTTAGCAATTTCTTCGATACCGGATCTAATACCCCGCCGGTTGGATTTATGAATATTTAGTATGAACCGGATTCAATACATAGCGCTATTATTTTTCTGTGGAATTACACTGGGTTACGGACAGTGTTATCCCGACAGGCATAGCACGAACTGGTTTGATGGTTGGGTTTCCTGTGAACCATCATTGAATCCAAATCCTGCCTATGGCGAATCCCATTGGATTATGTATGATCTTGGACGACTTTATGCTCTCACCGAATCGAAGATCTGGAATGCCAACGAACCTGCGAATCTGGACCACGGAATTCAAGAATTCAGCATTGACTACTCCATCGATGGTGAAATCTGGGAAAACCTGGGGCAGTTTACGCTTGAACAGGGTAATGGGCTTTCGACCTATGAAGGCACAGACGGACCGGATTTCGGTGAAGTATTCGCTAAATATGTTTTGATCACCCCTACCTCTAATTATGGTGGTGATTGTTATGCGTTCAGCGAATTAAAGATCAATATCGGTGATGAATCAGCCATCATAGATGAGGAAGATGGCTTTAGTGTACTCGTTTACCCCAACCCATTTATATCCGACCTGAACCTGAAGGTAGTCACCTCGTTCGAAGGAGAGTCAATAGCCTATCAGCTTTACGATATCCTCGGAAGACAGATTCTCAGCGAATCGGTTGAACAGGCTACCCTAATCAACAATATCGACCTTAGCAAATCTGAGCTGTCATCTGGCCTGTATATTCTGAATGTTCAACATAACGGCAAGGATAAGACCTTTAAGCTAATAAAACGCTGATAGCCGTTCAATTTCGTTAAATGCTGTTAAAATTTTGGAATCGTCAGAAAAATCTGTAATTTATAGTATGCAAGATTTACAAAACAGCTTAGTATTCTAGTCCGAATGGACGAATAAAATCCAGGCCATACCGGCCATCATTATCTCAAATTTTTTATTAATAACAAAATACCGGTAAAACCGGGTGTAAAACTATATTATCATATGGAAGCTATTAAAAACAAAAGACAAACAATCAAATCATATAAGAAACTCGGGTTCACTCATTTGGAAACCGCAGAAATAGTGGTCAACCTGAAACGACTAATCGCAAATTACCAGGTACACTATCACAAGCTGAGAAATTTCCACTGGAACGTAGATGGACCAGATTTTTTCGAATTGCACGATGAATTTGAAAACGAATATAATTCTGCCAAAGAAATGATCGATATCCTGGCCGAGCGCATAAGGGTATTTGGTATCAAGCCAAATTTCAGTATGAGCAGAATTATGGAGCTATCTGAAATCAAGGAACCCAAGCAAGAATTATCTGCCCTGAGCATGGTAGGTGAAGTCCTGAAAGACTATGAAATACTGCATGACTCCCTGTTAGATGTACTAACCGTAGCTCTCGATAATGGCGATACGGTGACCGAACAGATCATAACCGACAGCATGCGCAGGTTGGAGATGAGAAATTGGATGTTCACCTCATGGTGTAAGTAATAAACACCAAGGTTAAGATGACAGAAAAAGCGAGAGTAAATCTCGCTTTTTCTTTTCCCAAAGATTTCAGAATGCTAATGGAAACTCCCAAAAAAAGGATAGGAGCTTTCTCAAGTTAGCAGTTAATCTAGTGTTTGATAATTTTTTTTGTTAGCGTTTTATTTTCAGCTCGAGCGATTAAAAAGAATAATCCATCAGGTAAAGCGGATAACCGTAATTCCTTTTGATCATTTTTAACTTTTCCTTCCCTAATAATTTTACCATTCAAATCCACTATGGCATAGGTTATCGGGATATCCGTATAAATTGATATAAACTCTTTAAACGGATTTGGAAATATTCTGAAACCGGATAATTCAAATTCATCTGTATTCAGAGCAGGACAGTTCGTGTCGAAATAGTGTTGTGGATCAATCTGTGTCCAATTCGCCGTGGAATATGCAACATTGTCGACGTTTATGCAGGTTAAATTAGGATTACCCGTTGTGCGGAAAGTATTAATAATGGAATTGTTCCCATTTTGAATATCCAAACCTTCCAAACTATTATTTTGTACAATCAAAACAGCTAACTGGGTGTTTAAGGTTAAATCAAGGCCTGTTATTTGATTATCTGAACAACTCAGCTGACTCAATACAGTATTGGCACCGGTGTCTATGCCGGTTAAACTATTGTTATAACAATACAAAAATATCAGATCGGGATTCTGAGTTATATCTAAACTTGTCAACTGATTGTTATAACAATTTAAATTCGTCAGCAATGGATTTTGAGTTACATCCAGACTGGTCAACTGGTTGTTATAACAATCTAAAAACATTAAGTTGGTATTTTGGCTTAAATTTAAACTCGGCAATTGATTGTAATAACAGGATAAACTTGTTAGTGCCGTGTTTTGGCTAACATCCAGGCTGGTCAAGCCCGAATTGGAGCAATTCAAAAATTCGAGCAACAGATTTTGGCTCACATCAAAATTGCTTAACGGATTTTCCTGGCAATCTAAAGTTCTTAAGGCCGCGTTCTGACTGAGATTCAAACTGGATATTTGATTGGTACCGCATTCTAAATATGTCAATGCCAAATTTTGACTGAGATCTAAGGAGGTCAGGTTATTAAAACTACATACGAAGACCTCTAGAGCACTAAAATCCTCTATGCCTGTAAGATCGGTAATACCATAGAATTGCACATCTAAATAGGTCACACCAGCAATATTGGCGGTTGGTACATAATCATCTAAAGGATAAGAATCAAAACCCCAATCGATCAGGGCCTGTTCAAAATTGTCATCAGGTACGTAGGTGTTTTGAGAGTGGATTACTATTGCAGCAAAAAACATAACGCACAGTAATAGTTTTGCTTTCATTGATATAGTCTTTAATTCAACACATGTTTTATAAGTCACCTCCATAAGGGGATGACAAGCGGAAAAACCATTATTTATAAGGGTTTACCCCACTAGTTGTAAATAATTCTTTCAAGTTAAATCTAAGCTCTCAAGTGAAGAACAAGAGGTTGTAAAGGCAGAATAATTACGGTTGAAAGGCAGACTTTAATATCAATACAGAGCAGGATTACTATTCAATAGCGCTCTTATCGAATCGTATATTAAAGATAGTGATTTTTAAGGACAAAGTTGCTCTATTTACTTAGAGATTCAGAGTTAACCCATAGGAAAGCATTGGGGTTATCCCACCGATAAAATGCAGTATAGAACGCCTGGTCCCGGTATTTAATTGTTTCCACTGTTGTCGTTATATCCTTCCACGACCAGCCTGACTTCCTCAATGGTAAAATCATATTCCTTTCTCAACCAGCCCAATTTTTCCTCATTTGGAATATATTTGGGTAATTGCAGTTTTTGTATAATATATTCAGCGGGAACACCGGTAAGTTGTTCTATCTCCTGCAACGTCATTGAGCCTCCTATTTTCTCAATATCCGATTCATGTTCTGAATTCTCGTGACCTTCGATATCGGTTTTTCCAGAATTTTCTAAAGGTGAAAGTAATGGGGCCAGGGCAATCGCCAGTACTGCAATAAATCCAACCAAACCCAGACCAACCCTATAACCCGAACTCTCTCGTTTTTTTCCCTTGGTCAAACTTCTAATCCATCGCCAGTGCATAAACAAGTGTAAAGCCAAAATTGCCAAAAACACCAGGGCGATACAAAAATGAATATCTCCCCACTCATGCCTGTCCATTTGCCATATGGTTCTTTGTCGTCCGCTTCCCGGGGGTAAAATGTAATATAAAATCACTCCTGTTGAGACTAAAAAAACAAAGCTTACAAAGGCTATTATGTCGATAATGAAGTTTTTTTGTGAAGATTTCATCATTGAAAATTTAGGAACAAATAAGCCGTCTTATTATCAATTAAAATCGGCTCTTTTATTTGACTATTATAAAGTTACTAAGATATATTGCAACGCTGCAACCGATGGTAAAAGAATTCTAAAAACAACAGATATCATAGCCCGACATAAAATGAAGTCATGGCGTGTAACGATAAATGATAATGAATAACAGCATTCATTCCTGCGGCATGGTCCTGACAACTCTGCCTGCCGGTAGGCAGGGCTCTCCATGAAAAGCCAACAATTCAAAAAAAAATACTCAAAAGATCCTTTGTTTTAATTTTCATTTCAGTTGCAAATATGATATAAGTCATATTTAAGAGGACATTCATTTCGTAATTTTAGAATGGATAAAATCTGAATTGCACAATACAGATTTTGTGTAATTCCTAATTCAACTCTATTGATGGACCAATCTGAGAATAGAGATAAAAAAAGCACTGATCCTTTATACACGCTTTCGGTAGTGTCCCGGCTAACAAATACCCCGGCTCATTCAATAAGACAATACATAGACAAAGGATTAATTCTACCTTATAAAACCAAGACCAAAAGACATTTATTTTCCGATGTTGACATTTTGAGATTAAAATGTATCAGAAAGCATTTAGATGAGCAAGGATTAAATATAGCAGGTATAAATGCTTTGTTTGCATTAGTTCCCTGTTGGTTGATAAAACCTTGTTCAGAGGAAGATCGTAAAAATTGCGATGCATATTCCGATGTTACAAAACCGTGCTGGCTAACTTCTGAAAAAGGACCTGAATGTAAAAATACAGACTGCAGACTCTGTTCGGTTTATCAACTGCCCGAAAAATGTGTAAATCTGAAAGATTTCATTAAGAAATTGACAAATTCATAAAATCTAAAAAAATACATTATGAGTACGGATAGCGTAGAAAAAGTATTGGATTTAAAAGGACTATTATGTCCGATACCTGTTGTAAAAATAAGCAACGCAATTAAGGAAGTTGAAGTGGGAGCGGTTGTAGAGGCTACCGCTACAGATCCCGGAGTTATGATGGACATACCAGCCTGGTGTGCTTCTACAGGAAATGAACTGGAAAGCATGGAAGAGGCCGATAGTGTTTTTACTTTCCGTGTTAAAAAACTTAAATAAAATATTATGGATAGCAATAGTTTTATGCATTTTGTGGAATACGAATTACAGGCCATTGCACTAACATGGATGGTCGTCATGTATACCATAAAAGCTGTACAACTTTCTAAGTTACCCATGCCCTGGGAAAAGGAAAAACCCAAAGGTAGCGGCACCAAGGGTATTCTCAGATCCTATGGAAGTATCTTCATGCCATGGTCTGTAGAAAGTAGTCGTGACAATATTGGGAGATGGATTGGATTTTCTCTTTATCACGTTGGGTGTTTGGTGGCTATCATCAATACGTTTACCTACACCTTTGCCCCTGGAATAATGACACCAGGGGTCAAGATTGCATTTTCAGCATTGATTGCACCGGCAATTTTCATCGGATTTGTAAAGTTTTATAACAGACTAAGCAGACCCGAATTAAGACATATCAGCACCCCTGACGATTATTTTTCATTGTTGTCTTTACAGCTGTTTTTCTTTACAGGAATAATGGCACTGCTGCTTGATACTGTTTTCTGGAGATCCAGTTATTACATAATTACGGCAGCATTTCTGTTTTATGTACCATTCAGTAAAATTTCACATTATATCTACTTTTTCTTTGCCCGGTTCCTGACCGGGAAAAGATATGGTTGGCGTGGTATAATTCCTCAAAAGTGATGTTATGGAAGCAAAAGAAAAAGTATATCAAGAACTGGATAAACGATTTAACAGACTCATCGGAACATCGGCAACAAATCTTTGTACGCATTGCGGATGGTGTATAGATTCATGCCATATTTTCAAAGCAACCGGAAACCCGGATCACTCTCCTGTTGCGAAAGCTGAAAAAGTAAGGCGGGTATTAAAAAGAAAACATGACTGGTTGTCTCGTCTGTTTCCAAAGTGGACAGGCGCTAAAGATCTTACCGACAGTGATTTAGATGAATGGATTGAAGCGGCATTTAAAAATTGCACCCTTTGCGAGCGCTGTGTGGTCAATTGCCCTATGGGTGTTGAAACACCTCAGCTATTAGGTACGGCAAGAGGCGTTCTAACCGCGATGGGAAAAAGTCCTGAAATTCTAAATCAATTAACAGATTCTGCCATAGCGAGAGAAGAAAACATGGAAATGATGGAACCCTTTTTCAGAAAGCAAATCGCTAATCTGGAAAAGCAGGTGCAGGAAAAAATGGGAGACGAAAATGCCAGAATTCCACTATCAGAGGAGGCAGACATCTTATATGTTCCGCTTTCAGGAGCACATACTATGATTCCCGCAGCCATGATATTCAATGCTGCAAAGGCTGATTGGACAATGAGTCTTTTTGAAGCTTCCAACTATGGATTATTCGTAGCAGACATTCCTAAAGCCAAGAGGATAGTTGAAAGACTCATGAAAGAAGCTAAAAAAGTAAAAGCAAAAACTCTTGTCGTTACTGAATGCGGTCATGCTTATGGCGTATTGAAGTGGGAAGCACCAAAATGGTTTGGAAAACAGTTTGATTTTGAAGTTAAAAGTCTGCTGGAAGTAATGGATGATTAC
>JABDPL010000040.1 GCA_013042825.1 Flavobacteriaceae bacterium
ATATCACGATGACCCGGGCTATTCAGCCAGGCATTCACTACCGATTCTGCATAACGATAACCGTAGGCGACGTTTTCGCCAACACGAAGCGCACCAACGGCATTTTCAAGATTTGCTTTTCTTAAAAAGAAGTTATCATGTGAAATATCCTCCTTATCAATCATATACTCGGTATGACTGTAAGCTTCGGCTTTCGCCTGACTAAGATATTCGAGGGTATTTAATCCGAGGGAGATCCTGTGATCATTGATCAATTCCATGATCTCGATCTCAATTACCTTCGTATCCGGAACGTAAGAAGACACAAGCGCATCGATTGTATCCTCTTCAATGGCATCTGTTGAACAAGAAAATGTCATCAGAGCGGTCAATGCCAGTACTGGCCATAACGTAGGTCGTTTCATTGTAGGGTTTTAAGATTTGGAATGGCAAAATATTAACCCTAAAGGACAGTAACTGTTAAAAAAATGTTAATATCGATGAAATGCATGTATTTCGTCGATTTTTATTGTTTTTAATCGATGAAATGCATTGTGAAGTTAAATATATGTGTATTTCATCCTAATAATAAGACTTTTAATCGATTTTATGGTGCTAAACGTTCCAGAATCCAATTATAATCTTCGTCCAGAGTGTATCGAAGCCTGTCGTGTAGCCTGTTTGCCCTGCCTTGCCAAAACTCCATTTCGAGCGGTCTCACGAGGATACCACCCCAATTTGGCGGTCTTGGAATGTCCTTGCCTTCAAATTTATCTTCCAGAGCTTTCATCCTGTTTTCCAAAACCTCACGGCTATCAACAACTTCGCTTTGATCGGAAGCATGCGCACTTAACTGACTGCCTCGCGGACGGGTTTCAAAATAGCCGTCACTTAAATTTTCGGCCAGTTTTTCTGCCTTACCCTTAATGATAACCTGCCGCTCGGCCGCATGCCAGAAAAAAGACAGGCAAACATTGGGATCTCTTTCCATAGAACGTCCTTTTTTACTTAAATAATTAGTGAAGAACACAAAACCTTCATGAGTAAAACGCTTTAATAGAACAATTCTACTTCGCGGAAATCCGTCAGAGCTAATAGTCGATAAGGTCATGGCATTGGCCTCGTCTATCGAAAAGAATTCTTCGACCTCATAAAACCATTTTTGAAATAACTCCAAGGGGTTATCAGAAACCGTATTCTCAGACAGTTCACCTTTTTCGTAGGACTTTCTATAATGACTCAGATCCTTATTCATGATTAAGCAAGTTAATGTTTTTCAAATTTCAAAAACCTTACCTGACTCCGCAAGTTCAACATCGGAAAATTCAGTTTGAGCTTCTCGCCTGAAATCTTCCACGTCTTCGTATCTGGAAGAGAAATGTCCTAAAATCAGTTTCCCTGCATTTGCCGCTTGTGCGATCTTTGCTGCATCAATTGCTGTGGAATGTTTAGTAAGCTCGGCCAAACGCTGATGCTGTTGAAGAAAAGTGGATTCATGATACAAGGCATCGACCTTGTTTATTATCGGTATAATCGCGGGATCATAACCCGTATCGCTGCAAAAAGCATATGACTTGGGTTCAGGTCCGGGAAAGGTCACATCCTGATTTTTAACGAGTTGTCCGTCGTTATTATATACATCGGCTCCTTGCTTTAATTTCGAATAATAGGCCACATCAACATCAGCTTCTCTAACCTTGTTCGCATTCAATTTACGAGGCGCCGGTTTTTCCTTAAAGAGGAAACCATTAGTGTAGATCCTGTGATCAAGCGGTATGGTGCGCACCTCAACCTTTTCGTCTTCGAAGATCAACTCCGACTGCTTTGAATTCAATTCATGAAAATAAAGGCCATAGTTCGTCCAGGAATCAGCTAGTTTCATTTGTAAGGTTATCACTTCCTTTATGCCCTTCGGACCATAAATATGCAAATCGGCTTGCCTTGACAGTAATCGGAAAGTTGAAATCAATCCTACCAAACCGAAATAATGATCCCCGTGCAGATGGGAAATGAATATATGCTTGATCCTCGAGAATTTGATCTTGTGTTTTCTGAGGAGAACCTGTGTGCCTTCACCACAATCAATCAAGAAAATATGGTTCCTGATATACAAAACTTGTGAGGTAGGATGCGTATTAATTCGCGGAGTAGCGCTATGACAGCCGAGTATGGTTAATTTCATCGACATTAAAAACCGAGATCACGCTCAATTTCTTCCATTTCTATAATATCGTAAGCTTCTTGTAAGGTTGGAACCACGACAAGTTCATCAGGCACCTCATCAAAATCAACCTTATCGGTAACAATCACAAAGGAGTGCTTAGCCTTCCGATGGTCATTAGACAATTTCAGGAAATCAATAAGTTCAAAAAGGTCGATTTTTTTCAGGCTCATGAGATTGATAATGATATTGTCGGTACTGACCTCTTCATACATTTCGACCAATTTCTTAACCAACCCGGGAATACTGATTCTTTCTTGCGTTATCAGGGTGAAATTTTCTGATCGGTCAACTAACATGTCATCATTTTTTAATCTTCGATGCCAGCAAATAAATCACGGCCATTCGTATAGCAACCCCATTCTCAACCTGATTCAGTATGATCGCTTGATCGGAATCGGCAACATCACTTGTGATCTCCACGCCACGGTTAATCGGTCCGGGGTGCATAATTGTAATATCCTTTCCTATGTCCTCAAGCAGTTGCTTATTAACACCATATTGCTGGGTATATTCCCGTGTTGTCGGGAAATAACTAACCGCCATACGTTCATTTTGAACGCGAAGCATATTCGCTACATCACACCATTCAAGCGCTTTTCTCAGGTCGGTTTCAATTTCGATACCAAGTTGTTCTATATGTTTAGGGATCAGGCTTAATGGACCACAAACTTTCACGTCGGCTCCAAGCAATTGAAGTGCAAAAATATTTGACAAAGCTACCCTGCTGTGCAGAATATCTCCTACAATGGCCACCTTTTTTCCTTTCACCTGGCCAAGCCTTTCCCTTATTGAATAGGTATCGAGTAAAGCTTGTGTTGGGTGTTCATGAGCTCCGTCACCTGCATTTATGATATGTGCATCTACATGATTTGCAAGAAAAACGCATGATCCCGGATTTGGATGCCGCATGACAACCATATCAACTTTCATCGAGAGAATATTATTAACAGTATCTATAAGAGTTTCCCCTTTTTTAACAGACGACTGGGAAGCTGAAAAATTGATCACATCAGCCGACAGCCGTTTTTCCGCTAATTCAAAAGATAATTTGGTTCGTGTGGAATTCTCAAAGAACAGATTGGCAATTGTGATATCTCGAAGAGAAGGTACCTTTTTAATGGGCCTGTTGATAACCTCCTTAAAATGATCGGCTGTCTGGAATATAAGTTCGATATCATCCCTTTTCAAGTACTTAATTCCGAGTAGGTGATCAACACTTAATTCACTCATGCTTTAATTATTAGTTAGATAAACTGCATCTTCACCATCATATTCTTTCCAGTGCACTGTTACGCGCTCCTCGTTAATAGCATCGACCTGCCTGCCTTTATAATCGGGTTGGATGGGTAAATGTCTGCTAAACCGCCTATCGATCAATGTCAATAACTCAATATTTTTTGGTCGGCCGAATGACTGTATTGCAGTAAGGGCTGAACGAATGCTCCTTCCAGTGTACAAGACGTCGTCTATGAATACAACATTCTTGTCTTCCACTATGAAATTGATCTCGGTTGAATTCGCCTCCAAAGGCTTTGTTCCCCTTCTGAAGTCATCCCTGAAAAATGTGATATCCAGATATCCGATCTTCAGTTCTTTAAGACCGTAGTCTTCCCTGAACATCGCCGCTAATCTGTCGACCAGGGCCTTCCCTCGGGGTTGAATGCCGATTAAAACCGTATTGCTAAAATCATCATGATTTTCAATAAGCTGACAAGCCAATCGATGAAGAATGATGTTTACCTCTTTGGAATTAAGTAAAACTTTCTGGCTCATATGCTTCTACGCCTGCAGTTGGGCAAAGTTAATTCAAAAAAACCATTTGACAGAAATGCAGCTAATGAAAAAAGCCTTTCGCCATTCCATCGGAATGAGCAAAAGGCTTTAATTGATTTTAAGGACATGCTTATTTTCCGTCCATTTTATCTTTAAGCGCCTGCAAAGCATCGTTGGCATCACCAAGGGTTGGCTTGGATTCTTTAGCTGCCACCTTGCTGCGTTTCTTAGCTGCTTTCACGATCTGCGCTTCTTCTTCTCTATGAACAGCAGAATGCGAAGCTACAACGCGTTTAAAGTCTTTATTGAATTCGATGATCTTGAATTCAGCTTGTTCACCTTTCTTAAGTTTTTTGCCGTCTTCTTTTTCAAGATGTCTGGAAGGAACAAAAGCTGTGATATCTTCGTTCAACTTAATGGTTGCTCCTTTATCAACGATCTCGGCAATTTCAGTTTTATGAATGGTATTTAATCCGAATTCAGTTTCATATTTATCCCAAGGATTTTCTTTGGTCTGCTTATGCCCGAGGCTCAATTTTCTACCTTCAACATCGAGTTCAAGAACAATTACCTCAAGATTATCACCTACAGTACAGAACTCGCTTGGGTGCTTAACTTTTTCGGTCCAGGATAAATCAGAAATATAGATCAAACCGTCAATTCCTTCTTCCATTTCTACAAATACACCAAAATTCGTGAAATTTCTCACGATTCCTGTATGCTTAGAGCCAACAGGGTACTTAGATGTAATGTCTGTCCATGGGTCCGGAGTCAATTGCTTCATACCGAGTGACATTTTTCGATCCTCGCGATCCAGGGTTAGAATGACCGCCTCTATTTCATCGCCTACAGAAACGAAATCCTGGGCAGAACGGAGGTGAGTTGACCATGACATTTCAGAAACATGGATCAGGCCTTCAACGCCCTCAGCCACTTCTATGAACGCACCATAATCAGCAATTACCACTACCCTTCCTTTAACTTTATCACCGATCTTCATCTCTTCGCTAAGCGCCTCCCAAGGATGCTTGCTCAACTGCTTCAATCCGAGCTGGATTCGTGATTTATCCTCATCAAAATCAAGGATTACAACATTCAGTTTCTGATCGAGTTCAACAATCTCGCTCGGGTGGTTGATCCTTGACCATGATAAGTCAGTAATATGAATAAGTCCGTCCACACCACCAAGATCCATAAATACACCGTAAGAGGTGATATTTTTCACGGTTCCTTCAAGTACCTGACCTTTCTCCAACTGGCTGATGATCTCTTTCTTCTGTTCTTCGATATCGGCCTCGATCAACGCTTTGTGTGAAACTACAACATTCTTGAATTCATGATTGATCTTAACGACCTTGAATTCCATAGTCTTGTTTACATATTGATCATAATCACGGATCGGTTTAACATCGATCTGAGATCCTGGAAGGAAGGCCTCAATTCCGAAGACATCAACTATCATTCCTCCTTTGGTCCTGCATTTAACAAATCCATTAACGATCTCGCCAGAATCATAGGCAGCATTTACGCGATCCCATGCCTTGATCACACGGGCTTTTCGGTGAGACAGCACCAGTTGGCCGGTAGGGTCTTCACGCACATCGATAAGCACTTCAACCTTATCCCCTACCTTAAGATCGGGGTTATATCGGAATTCGTTTAATGAGATTACACCTTCAGACTTGGCATTGATATCGATGATAACATCGCGATCGCTTAAGTGAATCACCTCACCCTCTACGACTTCGTTATTCAGGGTATCGACAAAATTCTCATTGACGAGTTTCTCGAACTCCTCCATTTTTTTGTCTTCAACCTGCTCAATACCTTCTTCGTAGTGGTTCCAGTCGAATTCTTTCAGAAATTTTTCGGGATTAGCTTGAGCTTCAGACAGCTCTTGTGTTTCAGTGGTCTTTACTTCAGCCTGCACTTCTTCTGCAGGTGTTTCCACTGTTGTCTTTTTTTCAGCCATAGCTGATATTTATTTTGTATCCTGTGTTTAGTTGAAGAGATGTGCGGAACATTCACAGAAGCGTTAAAATTAATTTCACCCTTTTAATCCTTCATTAACCGCTTAAAAGGAGCGCAAAAATAAACCTTTTTATAATAAATGCCTAATTTGTTTTATTAATTCTAAGTCTTTGATTTTTAAAGCGCTAAAGTTATCAACAATAGTTTTCCAAAACAGCTGATTTTTTATCTTTACCGCATTAACATTTAATCAGCAACATTATGACCATGAAATCTAAATACCAGGCTGTACTTGACCTGGGACAAGAGTTAAACGTTCAGGAGGGTGACGTTCGCGAAGAGGACGGTCAACTGAAGGTATGGGGAACTACTAAAACGCAATACGAGAAAGATCTGATCTGGGATAAAATAAAGGAAATCGGTGGTGAAAATCCCGGCGATATTATGGCCGATATCAAAGTTGCCGATACTTCTGTGTATCATCGTCACCTGGTGAAAAGCGGTGAAACATTAGGAAAAATTGCAAAACAATATTACGGAGACCCTATGAAATACAAGACCATCTTTAATGCGAATTCAGATATACTCAAGAATCCTGACCTGATCTATCCTGATCAGGAGCTGATTATTCCTAATTTATAAGGAGATAGGTATACCAGGCAGCCGAGAGGCTGCTTTTTTATTCCAGGTCCTCCATTGTCATTCGCACCAGTTGCATGACCTTGTCATATTGTTCCTGGATGCTCAGCTCCGAATTATCGAATTCTATGGCATCATCTGCTTTGATCAACGGAGAATCTTTCCTGGTTGAATCGATATGGTCCCTTTCGAGCACATTTCTATAAACGTCATCATAAACCACCCGATCTCCCCTTCCGACTAATTCATCATAGCGCCTTTTGGCCCTAATCTCAGCCGATGCTGTCATGAAAATCTTGAGTTCTGCATGGGGGAAAACCACGGTTCCTATATCCCGGCCATCCATAACCACCCCTTTCTCCTTCCCCATTTCATGCTGTAATTTTACCATTTGGCGCCTTACCTCGGGAACGGCCGCCACCTGGCTGACAAAATTTGAGACCTCCATGGTTCTGATAGCCCGCTCAACATTCTTATCGTTAAGATAGACTTCAGAAAAACCCAATTCCGCATTGAAACGGAAAGACACCTTGATCCTATCCAGTTCAGCAATCAAATCGGAAACGTGAAATCCCCGATAACCGATAAATCCATTCCTGATCGCATATAAGGTAACTGCCCTGTACATAGCTCCGGAATCAACATAAAGATATCCAAGGGACTTAGCGACCATCTTGGCGATGGTGCTTTTTCCCGTTGAAGAATATCCGTCAATCGCTATGACTATCTGCTCTGCTATTGTAGATCGATTTGAAGTCCGAAAAAACTCGAGTTCGCTGCACTTGAATACCGGGCATGGGTATAGCTGAATCGCATTTTATTTAATTTTAATCCGATACCAAATGATAGCCCGGAAAAATTACGTTGTTCTAAAATACGCAATTCCTCGGCTCTTCTGAAATTATATCCCAACCTAAGATTAAATCCCCTGTCGGGGAATAACTCGGCGCCGATAATGGTATGCCGTATCACGTTTCCGAAGAAACCGATCTTTTCGCCAGTGGTATTACCCTCCAGGTCTATCTGATCCCTTGCGGGATTGGGCCTGGCAATAGGCCATTCCTGAAGATTTTCAAATGTAAGATGCCATCGGATAGGAACATGCTCCAAGGTTTGTGACATACCGAAATCAACCTCCAGCGGCAGCGATTCATTCAGGCCGGCATAGGTCGTGATTTGAGTTCCAACATTCCGCACAACCAGAGCAGCGTTAAAATCGATGTTCTCATTGATGTAGATCAGGCCCGCGTCTGCAGCGACACCTATCGAATTGTATTGTTCCAGCTGAGAGGTTATAACTTTCAGGTTTCCACCAAAATAGAAATCGGAATAACCAATTTGCCTGGCATAACCCAGTGA
>JABDPL010000168.1 GCA_013042825.1 Flavobacteriaceae bacterium
TAGTTGGCGCGGTCATGTATTATATGAACTGGCGCCTGGGGATAATCGTAATCTGTACATTGCCGGTTGTGGTTTTTGCCACGAAAATTTTCCAACGCTTTATGAAGCGTGCTTTCGAAGAAGTAAGAAATGAAGTCGCGGCCCTGAATTCTTTTGTGCAGGAGCGCGTTACCGGAATGAAGATCCTTCAGCTATTCACCCGAGAACGTATTGAATACAAGAATTTCAAGGCTATAAATGAGCGACATAAGAAGGCCTGGTTAAAGACCGTTTGGTATAATTCGATCTTTTTTCCGGTTGCCGAATTCTTATCGTCTATAACTCTGGGATTGGTAGTTTGGATCGGGGGCATAAATGTTGTATTCGGAGAGGTTGCCACGGTCGGGGATCTCACAGCGTTTATAATGATGATTCCTATGATGTTCAGGCCGCTCAATCAAATCGCAAATAAATTCAATACCCTGCAGATGGGTATGGTGGCCGCAGATCGTGTATTCGGCGTACTCGATACCGAATCGCATATCGATGATCATGGAACCCGCATAGCCGGTCATTTCAAAGGCCAGGTCAGGTTTAATGATATTCATTTCTCATATGTGAAAGGTGAAGAGGTGTTGAAGGGCTTATCACTCGAGATTAATGCGGGTGAAACGGTAGCCATAGTAGGTTCAACCGGAGCTGGCAAGTCAACCCTGATCAATATCCTTAACCGGTTTTACGCGACCGATTCGGGTGAGATCACGATTGACGGGACAAATATTGAAGCTTTTACCCTTGATTCCCTTCGGAAACAGATCGCCGTTGTATTACAGGAAGTTTTCTTGTTCGCCGATACAATTTTGAATAACATCACGCTCAACGATCCTGAAATAAATGAAGAGCAGGTAATCGAAGCTGCCAAGAAAATTGGAGTTCATGAATTTATTATGAGATTGCCCAATGGTTATCACTATAATGTGAAGGAACGCGGCGTCATGTTGTCGTCAGGGCAACGCCAGCTCATATCATTTTTGAGGGCTTATGTTACAGATCCCAGCATCCTGATACTGGATGAGGCAACATCTTCGGTCGATTCCCATTCAGAACAACTTATACAGGAAGCCACAGACACGATCACCAAAGGGCGGACGTCTATCATTATAGCGCACCGCCTGGCCACGGTTAAAAAGGCCGATAAGATCATCGTACTCGATAACGGCTTGATAGTTGAACAGGGCACGCACAAGCAATTGCTGAGGAAAAAGGATGGGTATTACAAAAATCTCTACGAAGTTCAGTTCCTGCAGGAGGAAGTGGCTTAGTTCTGCGGCGGTGTGAAATCAGCAGGATCAAACCCGCCAAATACAAATAGCAATATTCCGATTATTATAGATATACCAATATAGAAGAACAGGAAGATCAACAGGAATAATAAGGTTTTTTTGATAATTCCGAAGAGGCTCAATTCGAATACCTGTTTCAGTATGTAACAGTGATATAATACCATCATAATGTTAAATGTCATCCCCCACGCCAGGTAATAGTCCGGAAAAGCAATGACCATTACGATTGAGATCAATGAGGAGATGATAGCACTGATTGACATCGTGTACAGATAGATCACCACATGTTCGGTGTAATTATAGCCGTTTCTTAAGAATACCAGCCTTGATATAAACGCCATAGCCGGGATAAGGAAAAAATAGAACAGCGAGTTATAATCCATTAAGAACTCAGTTATTTTCCTGGTCACTTCCTGGGTTCCTTCCCCAGAATAAATACCAGACATATCCATTACATCAGGGTAGAACTTCTGTACAAAGAAAATGTAGAGTCCTGAAATGGTAAGCGATATTGCAAAATAACTAATGGGCGAACTGTAGCGTTTCCGGATGCCATTTACATAAGCATGTATCACCTGTGCGGGTCGCGTGACTAAATGAACGTTGGTTTTTATAAAGGTATTATCATAATTCAGAAAATTTTCCACTATATGGGAGAACAAATTTGCAATAGTTAGCCGATTGCGTATAACCCTGGCGCCGCAGTTACTGCAGTACTGATGAGCTTTCTCAAATGGATATTGACAATTCTTACAATTATTCATGAATTAAATACTTGATGGATCAAATTGACCGCTGGCTGTTAAATAGGCGACATAAATCACGATGACTACAAAATAGAATATCAGGAACGCTATCATATAGAGAAAAAAGTAGAGTATGGTTTTAAGGGCTGCAATACCTATGCTCAAGTCATACAATCGTTTAAAGATAAAGCACATATATAAGGCCAATAGGGGGATCACGATGAAGGATACGTTTTGATATGGTATGCCGAAGCTCACGATAACAGCTGTAAAAAAGAACCAGAAAATATAAAATTGAGCAGTGGGATAGACATTTATCACCATATGTTCAGCCAGGTTGTACTTCTTATTTCCCAGGAAAACCAGGCGCGACATCATAGCGGCAAGAGGTGTCAAGGCAATGGTAAGTATACCCTGATAGTCGAAAATAGCATCGAAAATTGGTTTAAGGTCGAGTCCCTCGATCCCTTGTGCCTGCTCATTTATTAGTAATTCAGGGAAAAATCGTTTGAGAACGAAGGTCTGAATGGCGATCAATGTGAGTGAAATACTCAAATAGCCCAACACATTCACGTACAGTTTCCGGTTCCCCTGAACATAGCTGTTTATGACCCATTCCGGATGTGAGAACATATGCCTGAAGGTCTTAAACAGGCGATTATCATAATCCAGGAACTCCGAGAGGAATGCTGAAAAGAACGACTTGACGCTAAGGCGTTTGGGGTTTATCTTTTCACCGCAAGAGGGGCAAAAATTATCTGCTAGGCCATAGGTCTTATTACATACCCTGCAATTCACCTTACTCCAGATCTTTTTTGATTAATTCTTTGAGCTCATCTGTATTTTCAAACATGATGAACTGCCCATCCTTGACAAAGGAGATAAGCCCGGTTTCTTCTGAGACGACCAGTGCTATGGCATCAGTTCTTTCGGAAACACCAATGGCAGCCCTGTGGCGCAGACCGAAACGGGCTGGGATATTTTTTTCATTGCTTACGGGAAGGATAACCCTAGTCGCCTTTATAATGTTGTTTGCAATTATGATGGCACCATCGTGCAACGGACTATTCTTAAAAAAAATACTTTCTATAATAGGTTGGGTTACAGCAATATTCATCTCATCTCCGCTGTTGGCGAATACATCAAGGCTGTTATTCCGTTCTATTACGATAAGGGCGCCGGTCTTTGTGCTACCCATCTTGGTACATGCATTGATAATAGCTTCATAATCGGTTTCAGCCAGCCCATCGGTTTTCAAGAATTTTAATTGCTTAAAGAATTTCTTGCGGTTACCTATGTTCGAGGATCCGATCATAAGCAGGAATTTCCTGATCTCCTGTTGAAAAACCACGATCAGGGCAAACATTCCAACGTTTATAAACCCGCCAAGAATACTGCTGAAAAGTGTCATTTGCAAGGCCTGGGTAACCTTGAAGATGAGATAAATAATTACGATACCGACAAAGATATTGATAGCCACCGTACCCTTTACCAGCTTATAGAAATAGTAGAGCAGGATTGCCACCAGGATAACATCGATTACATCAACAACGCTGAATTTAAAGGTGTCGAAAATTTCCAAGGGTAGTGGCTTTTAGTTTCGCTAAATATAGCTATTTATATATAAATTCATGATTGGAAATCTGAACCTTATCCTGTGTTAGGGTATCTACAGATGATCGCATATGAATATAATCCTGAAAGTTCATTTCACCATTGATATTCAGATAAACCCGGTTGGTGGGTTCATCACTCCTGATAATTGTCAATAAGGTATCTAACCAGCTTTTTCGTGCAGCGCGATGCTCTTTTGCACCCTTAATAATAAGAATATCATCAGTTGTTTCAAAATTCACAATTACTGGAATTTCGGTTGAATCCTGTTCAAATCCCGACAGGAATTCGGCTATTGATCCGCCGTGATACACTGTATTTGTAAAGTCTAAAAAGGTCAAATTCTGAAGTTCCGGATTTGAACAACTGAAATAATTCCTGGCTGCCGTATTTTTATGCATGCCATCTCCGTTCCTTTTTTTATACAGGAATTGTAAATGTGGATAGACCTGGGCCATGTTCAGCCGTTTATCGATATTGACGAGCCAGTTGGTAGTCCCTATCATATTATTCCTGTTGAATTCGGCAGCGCCGGTATGTTCATCATAGAAAACATAGATGGGGGAAACATCCCTTACTACCGTAATGTCGCTAAGAAAGGATTCAGCTAACTGGACCTCGCGCTTTTCGCATGATAAGATAAATGCCGTAAGGACCAAAACGAGAATAACGCGTGTCATGAATTCATGGAGTTAAACAGAGTCACAACCTCAACAGCTTCTTTCACATCATGCACTCTCAGGATATTTGCCCCTTTAGACAGGGCAATGGCATGCAGGGCGGTGCTACCGTTAAGAGCATGCTCAGGATCGGTTTTAAGGGTTTTGTAGATCATGGATTTTCTCGACAAACCAACCAGCACCGGCATCTCAGTAATTTTCAAAAGGTCGAGTTTTTTCAGCAATTCAAAATTCTGTTCAATGGTTTTGGCAAAACCGAATCCCGGATCGATTATGATATCTTTTATTTGATGCTGCCTGGCCAGAGCCATGCGTTCAGAAAAATACTTCAATAGGTCTGATAGCAGGTCCTCATATTCGGTTTTTTCTTGCATATTTTGAGGCTGTCCCTTCATATGCATTATGATATAAGGCACACCCAATTCACCTACTGTGGGTATCATCTCCCGATCTAATAAACCACCTGAGATATCGTTAACCATGGCAGCACCGGCGTCAAAACTGGCTTTTGCAACCCCAGACCTGAAGGTGTCGACAGATAGTATACAATCTGGAAAATTCTTTATTATGGCATTAACCACGGGTAACACACGATCTAATTCCTCGGTTTCACTCACATCGGCTGCACCCGGCCGGGAACTATAACCTCCAACATCTATAAAATCGGCTCCATGTTCCAACATGAGTCCGACCCGGCTTATGATGTCGTCTTCAAATTGAAGCCGGCTGCCTTCAAAAAAGGAATCAGGTGTGATATTGATTATACCCATGACCCTGGGACTGGATAAATCAATTAATTTCCCCTTACAATTGATCGTCATTAATATGCATTAAAACTGCTTAAATCAAAGATTTTAAACTTTGAACTTTAAACTTTGACCGTTTAAAAATTTTAAGCGAAATTTACGCAAAATTCAAATGAATTAATGCAAAAAACCTCAGAACAATATGATGAGATCATCTCATCATGTCGCGCTTTATTCAGCAGTAAAATGCAGGATTATGGCAGCGCTTGGAGAATCTTGAGATTGCCTTCACTAACCGATCAGATTTTCATTAAAGCCCAGCGCATCAGAAGCCTTCAGGAGAATGAGGTGAGAAAGGTAGATGAAAGTGAAGAAAGCGAGTTTATCGGGATAATCAATTACTCCCTGATGGCATTGGTTCAGTTGGATTTAGGCGTGGTTGATCAACCGGACATGAGTGTTGATGAAGCCTTAAAACATTATGACGATAAGGTTGCGATAACGCGTCAATTGATGCTTGATAAGAATCATGATTATGGCGAAGCCTGGCGTGATATGCGCGTAAGTTCACTTACCGATCTGATCCTTCAGAAATTACTAAGAGTCAAGCAAATCGAGGATAATGCCGGTAAAACTCTGGTGAGTGAGGGCATCGATGCCAATTACCAGGACATAATAAACTATGCGGTTTTCGCATTGATTCACCTAAAACACTGATATGAAGTATCTCGTTCATTTGTCTCGAATTTTTGTAGGTGGCCTTTTTATTTTCTCAGGCTTGATCAAGCTGAATGATCCGATCGGATTTGCATTCAAACTCGAAGAATATTTCGGCCCCACCGTATTTGATATGTCATTCCTGGAACCGCTGGCTCTGCCCATAGCATTGTTTGTGGTGATTTTCGAAGTGCTGCTGGGAGTTTTGTTGTTGATCGGTTATAAACCTAAATTCACGGTTTACAGTCTTTTGGCCATGATCATATTCTTTACCTTCCTGACCTGGTACTCGGCCTATTATAACAAGGTGACCGATTGTGGCTGTTTTGGAGATGCGATCAAACTTACACCTTGGGAATCTTTTACCAAGGATATCGTTCTGCTGGTTTTCATTCTGATCCTGTATCTCGGAATCAAACATATCAAACCATTGTTCAATAAGGGTGTGATGAATATCATCTCCGGAATTGCACTGTTCCTGTGTGTGCTTTTTGCCTATCACGTCTTAAACCACCTGCCCGTTAAAGATTTCAGGCCATATAAGATAGGGGACAACATAACGCAAAATATGATAGTTCCCGAAGATGCGCCCAAAGCTGTTATTGAATATCGTTGGAAATTCATGGTTGACGGTGAGGAAAAGATCATTACAACCAATGGCAGCTACCCCGATGTTAAGGGGGAATACATCAGTGTTGAGACCGAGACCGTTGAGGAAGGCTATGAACCGCCTATTCACGATTTTTCGATGGAAAAGGACGGGGAGGATTTTACGGAAGATCTGTTAGGTAGAAACAATCTGATAATGATTGTTGCTTACAACCTTGCCAAAGCGGACGAGGATGGGCTGAAGGAACTGAAATCACTGGCTGATAATGCTAAAACTAGGGGTTATGAGGTCATTGGCTTAACTGCTTCAGGACCTGATGAGCAGCAGTCTATTTCAAAAGCATACGGATTGAATTTCGATTTCTATTTCTGTGATGAAACAGCTTTAAAAACCATTGTAAGATCTAATCCCGGTGTACTGAAATTGGACGCCGGAACCATTCTTCAGAAGTTGCATCATAACGACCTGGATGAATTAATACTGGATTGATTGTTCAGCTATATCATAAATAAGCTGTTATACGCGTTGATCACCCTCTTCGGTGTCGTAACCGTCATTTTTCTATTGTTCAATGTTCTTCCCGGAGATCCTGCACAAATGATGCTGGGTCAGAATGAAGACAGCGAGCAACTCGCTATTGTCAAGAAAAAATATGGATTCGATAAGCCGCTTACAACCCAGTACCTATATTATTTGAATGATTTGTCACCACTATCATTTCATTCCACCAATGAAGATGATTACACCTTCCTCGACCCCGGTAAATACAGTGCTAAGAAGTTACTGTCAACAGATGGATATAATATAGCAGTGAAATGGCCCTATTTGCGTGAGTCATTTACCAAACAGGGAAAAAACGTCAGTCAGGTACTTGCCGAAACCCTTCCCAATACCATTGTCCTTGCCGTATCGGCTATAATCATCGCGATGATCCTGGGTTTGATATTGGGGATAGTCTCAGCACTGATGAAAGACACACTTACCGATAAGGTAATTCAGGTATTCAGCACCCTTGGTATGAGTGTGCCTTCTTTTTTCAGCGCCATTTTATTTGCATGGATTTTCGGGTTCCTGCTTCATGAATTCACCAATCTTGAAATGACCGGAAGCCTCTATGAACTGGATGATTTCGGTGAAAAATTGAGTATTCGCTGGAAGAATCTTATCCTGCCGGCAATCGTCCTAGGGATTCGCCCCCTGGCGGTGGTCATTCAGCTTATGAGAAATTCATTGCTCGAAGTTATGGGTCAGGATTATATTCGAACCGCCCGTGCCAAGGGTCTGAGCGAACTAAAAGTTATCCGGGATCATGCGGTAAAGAATGCCCTTAACCCGGTAATAACGGCTATATCGGGTTGGTTCGCCTCCATGCTGGCGGGCGCGGTATTCGTTGAATATGTGTTTGGTTGGAATGGTTTGGGTAAGGAGATCGTGAATGCATTGAATACATTGGACCTTCCTGTGATCATGGGTTCTGTGCTTGTTGTGGCAATAATGTTCATAATTATAAATATTTTTGTAGATGTGATCTATGCCTGGTTAGATCCTAGAGTTAAATTGAGTTAAATGAAAGTACGGATTTTAGTTCTGGTTTTGATTTTCACGGTTTTTGACTGCAGCATGGAACGCCCGACTATTTTTTCAGAAAATGCCCTGAATGATGAACTGCTTACAGTAGATGATCGAACCATCCGGTTGGCTGAAGTTTTAAATGAGAATAAGGGGAAAGTCATATTCCTGGACATATGGGCGACCTGGTGCAGGGATTGCATGGTTGGATTTCCTGAGATCAGGGCCCTGCAAAAGGAATTTCCGGCTGTAGATTTTATATTTCTTTCAGTTGATAAAAACCCCGCTGCGTGGCGAAAAGGTGTTCAAAAGTATAATATGCAGGGACAACATTATTTCATCAAATCGGGATGGGATGGGCCAATTGGTGAATTTGTAAGATTGAATTGGATACCCAGATATATGATCATAGATGAACAAGGTCTAATAAAACTTTTCAAGGCCACGAAGGCCGGGGATAAAAAAATAAAAGCAGCATTATTATGAGAAGACAAATCGTTGCAGGGAATTGGAAAATGAACAATAACCTGACAGAAACCGATATTTTAATTGCCGATCTTAAACGACAGAACAAAACATCTAATGCCGAAGTTAAAATCGCACCAACCTATACCAATCTTTGGCATGCTTACCAGGCCTTGCGCCTCACCGAAATTGAGGTGATAGCCCAGAATATGCATTTTGCCGAAAAGGGCGCCTATACCGGAGAGGTCAGTGCAGACATGCTTCAGAGCGTTGGCGTTAAAACCGTTATACTCGGGCATAGCGAACGCCGGGCATACTTCAATGAGACAGCCGAGATGCTTGCAAAAAAGGTGGATGCCGCCCTCGATAATGACATGAATGTCATCTTTTGTTTTGGTGAAGAACTGGATGATCGTAAATCCGGAAATCATCAGCAAGTTGTTGAATCGCAAATCCGTAACGGGCTTTTCCATCTCGAAGAGGATAAATGGGATAGTATTGTTATGGCCTACGAACCGGTTTGGGCCATAGGTACGGGTGAAACAGCTACTCCCGAGCAGGCTCAGGAAATGCATGCCTTTATCAGAAGCGTATTGCAGTCGGCTTACAAACCGGGGATCGCTGAAAAGACGCCTATACTTTACGGTGGAAGCGTAAAACCTGGCAATGCAGAAGAAATTTTTTCAAAACCAGATGTTGATGGCGGACTGATAGGCGGAGCCGCTCTTAAAGCAGAGGATTTCTTCGCCATCGTCAATGCTTTTTAATGGCGGATGCGTCAAATTATTTAGCCTTTACGTTCCGGGTTAATCCCTTGCAACCCGGATGTGAAATACTTATTGCGGAACTCGGTGAGGCAGGATTTGAAAGTTTTGAGGAAACTGCAGAAGGCGTAAGAGCGTACATTCAGAAAAAGGATTATTCAGACGCTTGCCTTGGTGAAGTTGGAATACTTCAGTCTCCGGCCTTTAATATTCAGTACGAGACCAGGGAGATCGAAACAGAGAACTGGAATGCCATTTGGGAAAGCAATTTCAATCCGATGGTGGTAAAGGGGCAGTGTGCCGTGCGGGCGTCTTTTCATGATAAAATTGATGTGCCATTTGAGATATTGATCGACCCCAAGATGAGTTTCGGAACAGGTCATCATGAAACCACAACTTTGATGATAGAGCTCATATTGGAGATGGAGCTCAACAGACTCCGGGTTCTTGATATGGGGTGTGGCACGGGTGTTCTGTCCATATTAGCTGAGATGAAGGGTGGGAGGAATATTCTGGCTATCGATATTGATCCGTGGAGTTATGAGAACTGTATCGAAAATGTAAGAAACAATGGCTGTGAACATATTCAGGTTTTGCAAGGGGATTCCGGTCTACTTGAAGGTGAAACCTTTGATGTGATATTGGCCAATATCAATCGAAATGTTTTGCTCAATGACATCGGCACCTATACGAAAGCACTCAACCCGGGCGGGAAATTGTTGTTAAGCGGTTTCTATGAGAACGATTTGGGATTGATAGAAAAGGCCTGTAGATCACAAATGTTAAAACCCATGAAAAAAATTGAGCTGAACCGCTGGGTTGCAGTAAAATTTATAAATTAGTTGAAAAATAGCCATGGGAGATCGGTCTAAAACCCTGGAGAAAATTGAAATAAAGGAGGATACCTCAAAATTGAATGAGATCGTCCTGTATAATGATGATGTGAATACTTTCGATCATGTAATCGAAACCCTGATTTATGCCTGTGATCATACGCCCGAGCAAGCGGAGCAGTGCTCACTAATTGTTCATTATAATGGAAAATGTACAGTAAAGACGGGCGAGTATGATGATCTCAAACCGCGTTGCAGCATTCTTCTTGATGCGGGATTAAACGCAGAGATCATTTAACTACCAAACCGGCCGATGGCACAACTCAGGTAGGATTTTGCCTTTCTTGATAAGGTATTGCTGTAGCCATCTATCGGATATCCCAGTTTAGCCAATAATTCCGCTGCCGTTACAAGCG
>JABDPL010000171.1 GCA_013042825.1 Flavobacteriaceae bacterium
GGATTCAGGTGTATGCTATTCTAAGAAATCCTGACAAAGAAAAGCGTAAATAATCGTCTCACGATGATTTGGTAATCCTCCTTTTTGATATTTTTGGGCCGTGGATCTTATTGACGCTGTATTATTAGGGATTATCCAGGGCTTAACCGAATTTCTTCCTGTGTCGTCCAGTGGGCACCTCGAACTTGGAAAAGCCATACTGGGCGATCAATCATTACCCAAGGAGAGTTTGCTTTTCACTGTTGTTCTTCACTTTGCAACAGCCTTGAGTACAATTGTTGTTTTTCGTAAAGACATAATACATATTCTGAAAGGCTTATTTCGATTTCGATGGAATGAGGACACAAAATTCGTGGCAAAAATAGCTATATCCATGCTTCCTGCCGGAATAATCGGCTATACCTATGAAGCTGAACTCGCGGAACTATTTGGTGGGAACATTAAACTGGTAGGATTTATGCTTATCCTAACCGCCCTCTTGCTTTATCTGGCAGACCGGGCCGGAAATACCGATAAAAAAGTCTCTTATACCAATGCCCTGATAATCGGGTTTGCGCAAGCTATCGCTATGCTCCCCGGGGTGTCCAGATCAGGGGCGACAATTTCAACATCGGTACTTCTCGGTAATGACAAAACCCGGGCGGCCAGGTTTTCATTCCTGATGGTGGTGCCGCTTATCTTCGGAAAGATCGCCAAAGATATCATCAATGGTGAACTTACATATGATGCTGAGAATTTCGCCGTTATTTCTGCGGGCTTTATCGCGGCTTTTATCGCCGGACTCCTGGCCTGTACCTGGATGATCGCTCTTGTGCGTAAGAGTAAACTCACCTATTTCTCGATCTACTGCCTGGTTGTAGGTCTTATCGCCATCTATATCGCAAGCACCTCTTAAATGAAAAGCCCCGAAGATTTCAAAAACGGATTAGTTCTGCTTATCGATAAGCCGGTTAAATGGACTTCATTCCAGGTGGTTAACAAAATACGCTGGATGTTGAACAAGAAACTTGGCATAAAAAAGATCAAGGTAGGTCATGCGGGGACATTGGATCCTCTGGCGACCGGATTATTGATCCTTTGTACCGGGAGAATGACCAAGCGCATTGAAGACTACCAATCGAAACCCAAAAGCTACACAGGCAGTTTGAGGCTGGGCAGTACAACACCCTCTTATGATCTTGAAACGGAAATCGATCAAACCTATCGAACCGATCACATCAACAGTGATTTGATCAGGCAGACGGCATTGAAATTCATAGGAAGGATTGAACAATTACCACCCATGTATTCCGCAGTTAAAAAAGATGGGAAACGCCTATATGAACTGGCCCGCAAGGGACAAACCACCGAATTAAAACCACGTGAAATCGAGATCGCTGCCTTTGAAATAACCAATATTAGCGGCCTCGACATCGACTTTGAGGTGCGATGCAGCAAAGGCACCTACATCCGGTCGTTGGTCCATGATTTTGGGCAGGCCTTGAAATCCGGGGCCCATCTTACAGCCCTGAGGCGAACAGCCATCGGAGAATTTTCGGTAGAAGATGCCATGACCGTTGAGCAATTTGTTGAATCCCTGGATTGAAACTCTAATCTCGATTATATAGGCCTATAGAAGGGACAAAATGCATTTGTAAAACATAAAATTTAATCTTTTTTATAAGCTTTATCGTATATTAATTGAAATGTTTCCTCTGAATTCAACAAATAAGGCTCTGATAATTACCGCGTTGCTAGCCGCTTTCGTAGTACTTCTTTTATTCCAGGTTCATTTAAAGAAAAAGAACAGGTTAATCGCCGAGACTTATTTTGAAATACTTCCGGATGAGGAGCCTGAAATGCCTGAATTAGCCGAAGTATTGAAAAGTCTTGATGATGTGATCAAGACCAACAGGGCTTCAAATGAAAATATGAAACCAGATGATTTCGATGATAAGAAATTTGAGGAAATCATGGAACGCATAAAGAATCGTGAAACAGGAAATGATGATGTTAAGGATCAATTGGAGGATTTAGACGAAAACCGGAAAGATCTGTCAGATGAATTTTCGTCTTTCGAAAAGATCAATTCCGTTATAAAAAAACGATCTGTCAATACGAAACCCTCCGATAGTAAGATCAAAAACAGTTCGGTTAGTTTCTCGCTTGTTGACCGGTATTCTGAATATCTTCCGCCACCCATATATCTTTGTGAATCAGGAGGAAAGGTTGTAATTACTATCACTGTTGACATGTCCGGCCGGGTGATTGATGCCTTCTACAACAATGCATCAACTACTAAAAATCAGTGTCTGGTTGATCATGCGCTAGAATATGCTCTTAATTCCAGGTTCAGTTCAGATCCGAATAAAACAAAACAGCTGGGGACCATCACTTTTATATTCCAGGGGAAATCATAGGGAACTCAACAACCCCAGCAAATCTGAAGCAGTCGTTTTTCCTTTATCTTTATTATACCAGCGTTGCAGATCCTCTTTGAATTTATCACTCAGCGAATCATGCTGTTCTTTATATGATTCCACCATACGGGTGGCTTCGGAAGGCCGGGGCCCATAGGTAAACAGTATATCGCCATTCTCCTTCTTTCTTGCGATGAGTTTGGGAATAGAACGCGCACCATTGGTTAAAAATTGATCCATCAACTCAGGATTCTCATCACGCAGCACAATGGATAGATCAGTTCCGGGAATTCCATCGGCCAAGGATCGCATTACCGGCATAATATGGGCCGCATCCCCACACCAGCTTTCAGTAATTACAAGCCAATCCATTTCGGGGAGCGTTAGGGTATCCAATGCTTCCATTTCATGAACCAGTCTCAGGGTCTTTTCCCATCTTTTGAAACGCCTTGCATTGAGCCGTGTATAATCGACCAGGCTCTCTGTTTGATCGGGTCCGGTCGTCCTTCCTAAATCCGAAAATCGATCGATCAGACCCCTGTATTGATTATAAGTCATGCCCTTATCGATACTTTCTTTTACGATGTCTATAACTTTATTTTGATGCAAAATATCCATGGCTTCAATTCTTTACAAAATTACGTCAGTTTAGAAAAGATCATGTAACATTCATTACATTAGTTGGAATAATTCTATTTCCTTACAATATGCAGCCATACCGATGCGAGTGGTGTGTTGGTGACCCCTTGTACGAATCCTATCATGATGACGAATGGGGTGTACCTGTCTATGAGGATAAAAAACTTTTTGAGTTCTTGGTATTGGAGACCTTTCAGGCCGGTTTAAGCTGGATCACCATCCTTAGAAAACGAGAAAACTTCAGAAAAGCAT
>JABDPL010000173.1 GCA_013042825.1 Flavobacteriaceae bacterium
TGGCTATATCGTCCTCAGACCGCCCGTCATTAACAACCTGAGCGGCATATTGGTAATAGCTCCTGACCTGACCCAAGAGGTCGAGTGAAAGGTTGGTACAGGCAATATCGGTTTCCAGGTTGGGGCCATGGCCGCATAACTCGCCAAGCCTTTGACCTAAAATCAGGCAATTATCGGCGATCTCAAGTATATATTTATATAATTCGTTTTTCATCACATATGTTTTATTTCATCAGGAAGCTTATAAAAAGTCGGATGCCTGTAAACCTTATCTTTTGCCGGCTCAAACATCTCAGGATTGTTTTCAGGGTTTGAAGCCGTTATGTGTTTCGACTCAACCACCCAAATGCTCACACCCTCATTACGCCTGGTATAAACATCCCGGGCGTTCTCTAACGCCATCTGTGCATCAGCAGCGTGAAGGCTGCCGAAGTGCCTGTGTTCCAATCCATTCTTACTCCTAACAAAAACTTCCCAGAGTGGCCAATCCTTTTTCATAATTAACTCGCTTTATTTAATTCTTTTGATTTCTGTTTTTCCGAATATGCTAGGGCAGCGTCACGAACCCATTCACCATTCGCCCATGCGTTTTTTCGGGCGGCCAAACGCTCCTTATTACAAGGGCCGTGACCTTTAACCACCTGCCAAAACTCTTCCCAGTCTATCGGACCGAAATCATAATGACCTCGTTCCTCATTCCATTTGAGATCAGGATCTGGGATCTTCAGATCGATTAGATCGGCCTGTGGAACCGTTTGATCAATGAATTGCTGGCGCAGCTCGTCATTCGATTTGCGTTTCAGTTTCCATTTCATGGATTGTGCCGTATTCGGTGAATCCTCATCCCGGGGCCCGAACATCATTAATGACGGCCACCACCAACGGTTAAGTGCATCCTGAGCCATGGCTTTCTGTTCATTCGAACCACGAGCAAGGGTTAGCATGATCTCATAACCCTGGCGCTGATGAAAACTCTCTTCCTTGCATATCCTTACCATAGCGCGGGCGTACGGCCCAAAGGAGGTGCCGCAAAGTGCCACCTGGTTGATTATGGCAGCGCCATCAACTAACCAGCCAATGGCTCCTATATCGGCCCAGCTAATCGTGGGATAATTAAATATACTTGAATACTTGGCCTTTCCGGAATGCAATTGCTCAATCATCTCCTCACGAGAAATCCCGAGGGTCTCGGTTGCGCTATATAAGTACAACCCATGACCGGCTTCATCCTGAACTTTTGCCAGAAGCGCAACTTTACGCCTGAGCGATGGCGCACGCGTGATCCAGTTTCCTTCGGGAAGCATCCCCACAATTTCGGAGTGTGCGTGCTGGGACATTTGCCTGATATGGGTTTGCCTGTACTTTTCCGGCATCCAATCCTTTGGTTCGATTTTTTCCTCATTGGCGATCCGGGCTTCGAACCACGCTTCCAGATCTTTTATTTTTTCTTCACTCATATTCAATTTTTATATATCAAAATCAACAATAACTTTATCTGTTAAGGGAACAGCCTGGCAGCTCAAGACAAGATTCTGATCGAGCTCATGCTGTTCCAATGCATAATTAAGTTTCATTTTTACTTCCCCTTCAAGCACCTTGCACTTGCAGGTACTGCATACGCCGCCTTTGCAGGCAAAGGGCAGGTCCGCACCTTCCGAAAGAGCACCGTCGAGTAGCGATTGATTCGCCTCCTGCATGGTAAAATGGAACTCTTTCCCTCCGTCTATTATAGTAACAGCCGTACCATCAGGCACATTTTCGAGAGTTTCAGCGAATTGCAGATCGGCAGTTGATGGTTCTCCTGAAAAGAACAATTCATAATGTATGTGTTCTGACGGCAATCCGGCTGCGATCAACTCATCTCGAATCAGGAAGATCATGTCCTTAGGTCCACAAAGGAAGCAATGCGCCGTGTCCTCAATATCTATGAAGGTTTTGGTTAAAATGGCCATTTTTTCCTTATCGAATCTGCCATTTAAAAACTCAATATCTCGCTGCTCCTGGGTCAGGAAGTAGAAGACATGAAAACGTTCGAAGAATCGATTCTTCAATTGCTCAATCTCCTCCTTAAAAATAATAGACTGCGATGTTTTATTTAGGTAGAACAATTTAAATGTACTGCCGGGTTCCCGTTCAAGATGGGTTTTTATCATTGAGAGAATTGGCGTGATGCCACTCCCGGCCACAAAAGCGATATAATTTCGAGAGGTATCCGGGTTGGTTTCCACGTAGAAATTACCGCGAGGATTCATGATCTCGATGCTGTCACCTATGGCTAATTGTTCATTGGCATAGGTTGAGAATAGGCCTCCAGGAATCTGTTTAATGGCGACACGCCAGATCTGATCATCGGGACTTGTACACAGGGAATAGGTGCGTCTAATATCCTGACCATTAAGGGTTTTCTTTAGAATAAGATGTTGCCCCTGAATAAAACCAAAGATTTCTTTGAGTTGATCAGGCAAGTCGAATGTAACTACTACCGTATCCTTCGTTTCTTTGTAAAGATCGGCTATTTTGACCTCGTAAAACTCTGCCATAAGGATTTATTACAATTAAACTAACAATTGTTAGTTTACCTTACAAAATTACGAAATTTTCTTCACTTTTTTGTTAATTCCATTTAACAGAATAGCACTAAGTTCGTGCGATAGTTGCAGGGGATCGAGGTTCTTTTTATCCGGTATCCAAATGTACAGCGACCGCAATGTAGAGAGAATTGAAAACAGCATAATATCGGGGTCTTTATCGACTATCTCTTCAGCAGCTATTCCTTCTCGAATGATCTTCCTAAAATTGTCTTCATAGTTTATTCTAAGCATCAAATAATAATCGAGTTTTTCCTCAAGGTGCATCCAGTCATTATTAAGTGATGCCATGCCATCTGTATTTTCACCGGTTATTCCTACATGCAGGGCTATTATCCTTTTCAATTTATTTAAACTTGAGATTTCAGACTGCAGTATAGTAACCATTCCTGCCGTGAATTCTTCGGCAAGGGAGATGATTATGGTTTTCAGAATATCCTGTTTTGAATCGATGTGATTATAAAGACTTGCGGCCTTTATACCCATAGCTTTGGCGAGATCTCTCATGGTTACGGCACTGTAGCCCTTTTCCTTAAATAATCTGGCCGCCACCCTTATGATCTCCTCTTTCCTCGTTTCGACCATGATTAAAATTTAAGATTCTGAAGTTGCTGTACCGACTTTAGCGGTTGTTCATTATAAATTAAGGTCCATTCCAAGGATCTTGTCAGGATATAAAATTTCGAAAGTTCACTTAAAAGCCGATCTCTGGCGTTAACGCTGAGTTTTGAGTTTTCAAACCTTTTCATCAGTGACTCCTCAATTGAAGCCTTAATAGCATTGTAATCTGCCGCCTCAAAAGGATTGAAAAAATCAGCCTGAACATCATAGTATTCTAAATCCGGATCGATCTTGATCTCCGGTTCCGGAATGGAAATGATCTTTAGTTGTTTGTGCTCAGGGATGATCTCGTACTCCAGTTGCGACAAATCATAGGCTACGGTCACCTCAGCATTTACAATAACCAGCGCCTTCTTCTCTGCTGTAAAGTAATTTCCGATTAACTCTTTTGAATTTTCGTAGTTGAAAACTTCGGAAAAATGCCCTTCAGTTACAATCAATTTTCCGACTTGTTTGATCTCCTCCTGGATCAATATTGAGTGATTTTCAGTGATCTTAGCACCCACCTGATCGTTTCCCAAATACTTCCAGACAAAAATTACTACAAGCGTGATAACAATACCGAAAAGAATTTTTCTCATAGTGCGATCTAATCAACAAAACGAAGCATCGATACAACACGAATTGTAACCGATGCTTCATTTCCTCATTTGATTAATAGCTTATCTAATTTAATCAATTATTTTTACATATTTCAATGTTAATTGAATTTTTAAACCAGGATTATATCCGGACATATATCACATCATTTTGAAATGACAGCATAAATATAAACCATGAGTCTGAGAGCGGTAATTGTAAGGAAAAAAGGGAGACAAAAAAAAGCATCAGAGTTCTCCTGTAAAACAGTATAACTGGCCTGACGCTTTTTTAAAAAATTGATTAATAGCACATCGAATATAGAACTATTTGAATGGACTTGAATTTTTTTTCGATAAGTGGCAATTAAAATGGATTAATTGCTAAACCCGTTTTTTTAGAATAAAAGGATTCTGAGGTTAATTTTAAGGGAACTCTTACACGTCAAAGGATTTTTGATCAATTCCCAGCCCGGAGGGTTATTTTTCAAGGATTTCCCCCCCGATCAATTAGAATTGAGTTTTCGTAAAATTCATGTGATCGTAACGCGCCTTGAGGAAACTGATCTTGCCTTCTAAATCGCTTTTAAATTGTCTGTAATTCTTGCTATTCGCATTGAATGGGCGATGCAAGAGTCCTTTCTGAACCGCATCTACTTCTTTCATCACCTGAGCTGTTTCAGGATGGAACCAAGCAGAATAAAATTGCTTCCACAGATAGTGTATAGCTGTTGCATTCGGATGGATCATATCCTCTTCATAGAACCTGTAATCACGCAGGTCATCCATCATCGTCTCATAAGCTGGATGGTAAAATATCTTCCCTGGATTTTTCTCTATAACCGTATGTAAACCGGTTATTAAATGAGCTTTGCTTCTGGTGTTCTCAACCATGCCATCACGAAGATGCCTTATAGGAGAAACCGTGAAGACCACCTCCATATTCGGATTGAAGTTCTTCAATGTATTAAACATAGCCTCAACCGATTCACTTATCCGATCCGGATTTAAAATATCCTTACGGAATTGATTGTGCGGCACCTTATGGCAGTTAGCCACTATCTTATCATCTTCATTTCTATAATAAACCCAGGAAGTTCCGAGAGTTATGATGATATGCGTGGCTTTTTGAAGACATGTTCTGCTTTTATCAAGAGTCTTGTTTAATTTAACCAGGAGATCCTCTGCCGATGTTGAATTAAGCCTTGAGTGGGCATCGAAGCATCTCCAGATCCCATCCATTTCGAATACTTCGCCCGATTCGTAATATTCTGAATGAATCGACCGGTTTAAAAAATTCTCGATAGCCAGGGGATGGTAAAGAATACCGAACGGATTAATGACATGTTTAAACTGGAAATAGTTTAATTTCTCACCGATATTCTCGGCAAAGCATGATCCCAGGAGCATGATCTCAGAATCGTAGTCAATCCTGCGATAGTCCATTTCACGGACTCTCAAGATGGTCCTGAATTCCATGTTTATGTCAGGATGTTTTTTGCTGCTCTGATGGCCTCTACCAGTCCACCGGGATTCTTGCCCCCTGCAGTTGCATAAAATGGCTGACCTCCGCCCCCGCCCTGGATAAATTTTCCGAGTTCCCTGACGATCTTGCCGGCATTTAGATCTTTCTTTTCTACCAATTCCTTGGAAATGTAACAGGACAGCAGGGCTTTACCGTTTACTTCGGAACCAAAAAGCAGAAACAGATCGTCATACTTCTGTCCCATCTCAAACGAAAGATCCTTCAGGCTGGATGCATCCAGGTCAAGCACTTTTCCCAAAAACTGTATATCGCCAATTTGTTCGAGTTCCGCAGCGAGAGTTGACTTCAATTGAACAACCCTGTCTTTCTTAAAATGCTCGATCTGCTTTTTGAGATCGTTATTCTCGCTTTGGAGGTCGGCTACGGCCTGAACGGGATTTTTAGTGTTATTGAGCAGATCACGTATCTCGTAAAGTTTTCGGTTATTGTCGAAGTAAAAATCCTTTACCGCATCATAGGTTATGGCTTCTATACGCCTTATCCCGGCCGCAATTGCACCTTCCGACATAATCTTAAAGTGCCAGATATCCGATGTATTCTGTACATGAGTACCTCCACAGAGTTCTATAGATTGTCCGAATCTGACCGTACGAACCGTATCGCCATACTTTTCACCGAACAAAGCAATTGCGCCTTCATTCATGGCCTGATCCATGGTGATGGTCCGTTGCTCCTGAAGGGGTAATTTTCCTTCAATTCTGGAATTCACGAAATTCTCAACATCCCTCAATTCCTCCACTGAAAGTTTGGCGAAATGTGAGAAATCAAAGCGCAGATATTTCGAATGGACTGCCGACCCTTTTTGCTCAACATGATCACCCAAAACCTCTCTTAAGGCCTGATGCAACAGATGCGTTGCTGTATGATTGCATGCTGTTCTCAGGCGCTGCCTGGCATCGACCACAGCCTTAAAACTTTCATCAAGTCGCTTCGGAAGTTCCTTTGTGAAGTGCACGATCACATTGTTTTCTTTACGCGTATCCAGAATATAGGTAACATCTCCGTTTACAGACTCCAGGTAGCCTTTATCTCCTACCTGGCCTCCACCTTCAGGATAAAAAGGTGTTATGTTGAATACCAGCTGATATTGTTCGCCCTCCTTTTTTGAGACCACCTTTCGGTAACGCATAATCCTGACATTGGCTTCAAGAGCATCATAACCTATGAATTCCTGATCGGCATCTTCCTGGATAACGGTCCAATCTTCAGTACTCATTTCTCCGGCCTCTCTTGACCTGGTCTTTTGCTTTTCGAGTTCCTTTCGGAAACCAACCTCATCAAGTTTGAGTCCCTTTTCCTGTAAGATCAAAGCAGTGAGATCAACCGGAAAGCCGAAGGTATCGTATAATTCAAAAACCTTGGCACCCAGAACCGTATCTTCGGTTTGCTCGGCAATGATCCTGTCAAGTAAAACCAGTCCCTGGTCTAAGGTTCGAAGGAAGGATGTTTCCTCTTCCTTTATAACATTCTCTATGAGTTGTTTCTGCTTCCTGATCTCGGGAAATGCCACTCCCATCTTTTTAGTTAGAATATCAACCAACCGGTATATAAATGGCTCTTTCTTATTCAGGAAGGAAAAACCATACCTGACCGCCCGTCTTAGGATTCGTCTTATAACATAACCTGCTCCCGTATTACTCGGAAGCTGCCCGTCGGCAATGGAGAAAGCGACTGCTCTAACATGGTCTGCAATCACACGTATAGCGACATCAGTCTTTTCATCACGGCCATATTCCGACTTGGTAATCGTTTCTATTTCACGAATGATGGGAATAAATACATCCGTATCATAATTCGACCTGACCCCTTGCAAAACCATACACAGGCGTTCGAATCCCATGCCGGTATCGATATGTTTAGATGGTAAATTCTCCAGGCTGCCGTCGGCCTTTCTGTTATATTGCATGAATACCAGGTTCCATATCTCTACAACCTCCGGATGATCGCGATTTACCAGTTCATGACCCGGTTTTGTTTCTCTTTCTTCTTCAGGCCGAATATCCACATGTATCTCGCTACAAGGTCCGCATGGCCCCTGATCGCCCATCTCCCAGAAATTATCATTCTTGTTTCCCATTAGGATCCTGTCTTCCGGAATAATGGATTTCCAGTGGTCATAAGCCTCCTGGTCCATTGGTAGTTTGTCTTCTTTATCCCCCTCAAAAACCGTTACGTACAATTGATCCTTATTCACACCAAAAACATCGGTCAGTAATTCCCAGGCCCAGGCTATGGCCTCTTCCTTGAAATAATCGCCAAAGCTCCAGTTGCCCAGCATCTCGAATAAAGTATGATGATAGGTGTCATAACCGACCTCTTCCAGGTCGTTGTGCTTGCCTGAAACCCTTAAACATTTTTGAGTGTCGGCAATGCGATTTGATTTTGGTTTGGCATTCCCGAGAAAGTACTCTTTGAAAGGTGCCATGCCCGAATTGACAAACATAAGGGTTGGATCATCCTTAACCACCATAGGGGCAGAAGGAACTATGGCATGCTCCTTTGACTTAAAAAAATCTAAAAATCCTTGCCGAATCTCCTGTGACTTCATAATCAGTTGTTAATAACCTTGTACCTACTATATCCCTTTAAATGTGAAACAATTTTTATATTTGTTCGTTGTTCCTTTAGAGGTCTGGAATTACTGGGATAATTCAGGCAAAAATAGAACATTTTAACATATGTCTAAGGTAAAATATTATTACGATCCGGAAACCCTTTCCTACCGCAAAATCGAGCGAAAAAAAAGGAAAACCCTTAAAATTGCGGGTATGTTCATTTTGGCTTCTGCAATTTCGGGTATTCTATTCGTAATGATTGTAAGTCAGTATTTCGAATCGCCGAAAGAGAAGGCCCTGAAGCGTGAGCTTCAGAACCTTGAGCTTCAATATGAAATGCTGAACAAGAAAATGGATGAGGCCGAAGTCGTTCTTGACGATCTTGAAGAGCGGGACAACGCCATTTACAGACTTTATTTTGAGGCTAATCCAATTCCTGAAGAACAGCGAAGAGCGGGCTTCGGGGGTGTAAATCGCTATAAAGACCTCGAGGGCTATGACAATTCTAAACTCGTAATTGAAGCCAACCGCAGGTTGGATATCATTCTAAAACAAATTGTCGTTCAATCGAAGTCCCTTGATGAGATCACCCTCCTGGCCAAGGA
>JABDPL010000178.1 GCA_013042825.1 Flavobacteriaceae bacterium
GGCTTTGGAAGGCTCAGTACCCGCGGATCTCAAAATGAGTATGTCGAACTTCTGAAAGGCATGCCCCTTGAAAAAATGAATCCCAATGATAATCCCGATGTGTTCGCCGGCATCGATGTGACTTGGAACCGTGTTGCAGGTGGCAAAGCGATCGCCAGGATACTTGAAGCTATCGAGTCGGACTTTAATTTTAAAAACCCGTCCACTCACCTGCCCGATCTGATGAAGGCCCTTCGTATGATAGAAGCGCTTGAAGATGAGCACTGGAGCGACGTAAAAACAAAGGAGATCAAAAAAATTATCGAGGCCTGCGCCGGACTTTACCTGGAAGTTTCTGCTGATGGTCCAACCGCCAGTCCGGGAAGTGCCGTCGCTTTAGCCATCGAAGCATTAAACCGACAGGCCGACAATATCGTTTTAAAAAGCTATAAAGTTACCACCGAGCCGAACAGCAAGGTGATGGAACTCGCACTTGAAACCAACCGTCGTGAAAACTTAAGGGATACGATTACCATTCCTTCCAACCTAAAAAACACTGCGCCCTACTGGCTAAATTCCAAAGGAACCCTGGGCATGTATAAGGTTAACGATCAGCAGCTGATCGGTCAGCCGGAAACACCGAGAAGTATGAAGGTGCTCTTCAAACTCGAAGTTGCGGGTCAGCCTCTTGAGATTTCTAAGGATGTGGTCTATCGGTATTCAAAACCCGATGAGGGCGAGCTCTACCGGCCATTTGAAATTTTGCCGGAGGTAACGGCTCATCTCGGAAAAGAGGTCTATATATTCGATAGTGATAAACAACAAGATGTCGAGGTTATCGTCAGAGCCGGCCGATCGAACCTGGAGGGTACTGTTAGTATGGCCTATCCGCAAGGCTGGTCGGTGCATCCCGGTATGCAAAAGGTGAGTATCGCACAGCAAGGCGATACCGAAACCCTGATCTTTACGGTCATTCCGCCAAAAGATCAAAGCGAAGGGCTGCTAACACCAATGGTGGAGGTTAACAACACCTTTTATACCCGAGAACTGGTAGAGATCGATTATGATCATATTCCATTTCAAACCGTGATCCTCCCCAGTGAAAGCAAAATCGTACGCATCGATATTATCAAGAAGGGACAGACCATCGGCTATATTGAAGGTGCCGGTGATGCGGTTCCGGAAAGTCTGAATAATATAGGTTACAGCGTTATCAAGATCAAGCCGCAGGATATAAATGCAGATCTCTTATCGCAATTTGATGCGGTGGTCGTTGGCATACGGGCTTACAACATTTTAGATGAGCTCAAGTTTAAGCAGGATCTGCTTTTCGATTTTGTGGAACAAGGCGGAAATATGATCGTGCAGTACAATACCAGCCGGCGCTTAAAGGTTGATCAGATTGCACCTTACCCTCTTAAATTGTCACGTGATCGCGTAACCGACGAGAACGCCGAGGTGCGGTTTATCGACCCCGACCATCCCTTACTCAATTATCCGAACAAGATCGAACCTTCCGATTTTAATGGATGGGTTCAGGAGCGCGGACTTTATTTTCCCGGTGAATGGAGTGAAGAATTTACCCCGATCTTATCGCTCAATGATCCCGGAGAATCACCAAAAGAGGGCAGCCTGTTAGTGGCTAAACACGGGAAGGGCCATTATATCTATACGGGCCTTAGCTTCTTCAGGGAATTCCCCGAAGGTGTGCCGGGCGCCTACAGATTGTTCGCCAATATGCTTTCCATTGGAAAAGATAACATCAACCTCGATAAAAAACTGACCGATTAAAATGGATACCAAACAACCAAAGCAAAAGTGGTTGCCCATTTACACCGTGGTGCTTGTGGCCAATCTCGTCTATATCATTATCTTTTATTTTATAACCCAAGCTTACCTCTGATATGCAGCTACTCGACTGGATTGTATTGAGCATCACCTTGCTGTTTATCGTGCTTTATGGTACCTGGAAATCACGTGGAAGCAAGAATGTACAGGATTATTTAAAAGGCGGGAACAAAGCGCAGTGGTGGACCATAGGCTTATCGGTTATGGCAACCCAGGCGAGCGCTATCACCTTTCTGTCAACACCAGGACAGGCCTATCACGATGGCATGGGCTTCGTACAGTTCTATTTCGGATTGCCGATTGCGATGGTGGTCATTTGTCTGGTATTTATTCCACTATACCATCGCTTAAAAGTCTACACGGCTTATGAATTTCTTGAAAATCGTTTCGATCTCAAAACAAGGACATTAACCGCCATCTTATTCCTTATTTCACGCGGACTCGCAGCCGGAATAACCATCTTCGCGCCGGCCATTATTTTATCGGCGGTGCTTGGCTGGAACCTGACATTGCTCAATATCATCATTGGGATACTGGTCATTATTTATACGGTATCCGGCGGTACAAACGCTGTTAGCATTACCCAAAAACAACAAATGGCCGTGATCTTCGCCGGGATGTTTATCGCCTTTTTCCTGATCATAAGCTATCTGCCCGATGGGATAACCTTTAAAAAAGCATTGGAAGTTGCCGGGGCGAGTGGAAAGATGGAAGTCCTTGATTTCTCTTTTGATTTTGAAAACCGTTATACGGTTTGGAGCGGACTCATCGGCGGAACATTTCTAATGCTCTCTTACTTCGGAACCGATCAAAGCCAGGTACAACGTTATCTGTCAGGACGCTCGGTGCGTGAAATGCGTCTCGGACTCCTTTTTAACGGCTTATTGAAAGTGCCCATGCAATTCTTTATTTTATTGGTGGGTGTGATGGTTTTTGTCTTCTACCAATTCAACAGTTCGCCCATAAACTTTAATCCATTAGCGAGTGAGGCGATGGCTCAATCGGGCTATGCAACGCAATATGAAGCTCTCGGCGCAGAGCAACAACAATTGATGACCGAAAAGCAAGTGCTTATCGATCAATTCCTGGTGACTGAAGACCAGGGCTTAAAGGAACAGATCGCATTGTTTAACGACAAGGAAAGAGGGTTGAGAGAGGAAGCTAAAAAATTGATTGACCAGGTGGCCCAAGACACCAATACCAAAATCGAGACCAACGATAAGGACTATGTTTTCATTCACTTTATACTGAATAATTTACCCAAAGGGTTGATCGGACTGCTACTGGCGGTCATCCTGAGTGCTGCCATGTCGAGCACAGCCAGTGAATTAAATGCCCTGGCGTCGACAACCGCGATGGACTTATATAAACGAAACCGGAAAGTTGAAATGAGTGAAATGGCCATGGTTCGCATGAGCAAATGGTTTACCCTTGCCTGGGGGATCCTTGCTATCCTGATCGCCTGTGTCGCTCATTTGGCTGATAATTTGATCCAGCTGGTCAATATTATCGGGTCGATCTTTTATGGTAACGTTCTCGGAATTTTTCTGCTGGCATTTTTCCTTAAGCATGTAAAAGGTAACGCTGTCTTTGTCGCGGCACTTATCACACAGGCCATCGTAATTTGTGGCTGGTGGTTTGATTGGATGCCGTTCTTATGGCTGAATTTCTTTGGTTGCATATTGGTGATGTCTCTCGCTATTCTTCTTCAAACATTTATCAAATCGAAATAAAAAAAACGCGCTTCAGTTAAGAAACGCGTTTTAATATAAGATTTATAAAAGGCCTATTGCATCCACTCTGCAATAGATTCTTTATTCATTTTAATATAATCGGCATTACCTGCTTTTTCAGCAGCAGCCAGAGATTTCTTAGCAATTTCAATAGCGCCTTTTTTGTCTCCTGCTGCAGCGTAGATCAAGGATTGCTGACGCAGTTGCCAGAACGCCGGGCTATCGCTCATCGACATGGCCTTGTCCATCCACTTCTTAGCTTTTGCGATGTCTTTTCCTTCACTCAGGTAATAAACTGCGGCCGAATAGTAATCGCCGGCACCGGGACCACTCATGACCTTATCGATGGCAGCACTAACCATTTTATCGGTTGGCACCTCGAATTTTACGCCTACATAAGATTTTTCCCATAGAAACCCGATAACCGCCGAATTGCTGGTCAAATCATCAAACGTGATGGTAAAGGATTGTACATCCATAGGCATTTCCATAACCTCGGCTTTTACCCTTGCGGCAACTTTGGCTTCATCTAACTCGGCAGGTGCACCGCCTCCGTTAGCATCGGTGTAAAAAATAACATCCCAGGAATCAGCCTGTGGAATAGTCAAGATCCCGTAGCTACCTGCTTTAAGGGTTGCACCACCAACCATGACATCGTCGCCAAAGGTGATTTTTGTACGTGAATTGGCTCCTGTTCGCCATACTTTTCCAAAAGGAACAAGATTTCCAAAGATCACACGACCACGCATAGCCGGTCGCGAATACTCAAGGGATACGTCAGTCAGACCTACAACCTGTTCTACCTTTTGAAAAGGACTGGGTGCAGGGGTTTGTATTTGTGCATTTACAGTGAAACCCAGTGCAAACACCAAACATACTAAAAGTAATTTTTTCATTGTTGAATTGAATTATTGATGATTAATATATAGAGTGGTAAAGGTAATTATAAGCCCTGCCAAAAATTGTTAACAAATCCTTAAATATCATTGAATTAAGCTGTGCTGTAATACTTTTTCCTTAACCAGAACGCCACGCGAACAAGCAGGATGAGAGCGGGAACTTCAACCAAAGGACCGATAACACCTGTAAAGGCCTGACCTGAGTTTAATCCGAAAACAGCGATCGAAACCGCTATGGCCAGTTCAAAATTATTTCCCGCAGCCGTAAAGGCGATGGCCGCATTTTTATCGTAAGAGGCTCCCATGGCCTTTGAAATAAAGAAGCTGATGAGAAACATGATGGTAAAATAGATCAGCAAGGGAACAGCAATCCGAAGAACATCAAAAGGAATCTCAACGATCAACTC
>JABDPL010000185.1 GCA_013042825.1 Flavobacteriaceae bacterium
CAGCCAAGTCTACATTATCGCTTACGGCAAAGTAATATCCACCGTTCTGCAGGAAATACCCTCGATCATTTGCCGTATCCTCGCCAAAGGACGGAATAATAAGCCCGGATGTACGCTTGTTGGTCAATGGAAAGAACCCGAAGGGCAACCCTATTGGGGTAGGGACATCATAGATAAACATATTGGTCAAACCCGTCACAACCTTTTTGCCCGGAACAACCTTCCCTTTTCTTATCAGGAAATAGTATTCGGGATCCTCAAGATCTTCTGCCGTAGTATAGCGGCCACGGGAAATAAAATAGACCGAATCGTTCTCCTTCTTCGTCCTTTCAGCAATAATGGTTCCTCCTTGCTGCTCGGTCTTTGAATTCCAAACCAGTGCACGCCGACTATCAAAATTAAACCGGATTGAATCCGGTTCTATTACATCCTGACCCTGCTGAAATACGGGGTGCTGACTGTAATTCCCCAGAGAATCCTTTATTCGGCCTGCAAAAACCTCGTTGGTTGAATAATCAATAACAATGATTCCCGCACTGATCTGCATGTCCTTATAGATGACGACAGCATTATTATACAGATAGATTTTCTCATCGCGCTGGTTTATCGAAACATAATCGGTGGCCGTGTATTTTACAGGGGCCTCCAGAAAAGCATCCCCGGTTCTGGTGGTATCTACCTTAACCGTATCCTGAAAGCGTTCATTAACTGTTGGGCTTAGTCGATTGCTTTGATCGATATTCAGCGAATCCGGCTGTGATTTCGGACTGATCTCCGGAGTCCTCTTCGGAATATCCTGAGCAAAGCACAAAGTGTTCATAAACACTGTAAAACTTATGGCGAAAAGTATTTGATAACGGTTTGAGTGCAATGCTGTAAAATGTATTTTTGTAAAAGTATGGCTCGGTTTTTGAACTGCCAAAAGTACATATATTTTTTTAGGCTGGTTTATCCCGAATAAGCCGGACTGACCAAACAAAATAAATACCGTTCACAGGACGTTCTGACAATATGCAAACGAGGGCAAATTATCTTTTAGTATTCTTTATACTATTATTAACGTATGGCTCATTTGGCCTGGATTCTGATCCCCCGGATGCCAAGAAGTTTGTCATAATGATAGATCCCGGTCACGGTGGCAGGGACGGTGGAACTCCCGGAACAGGCAGATATAAAACCACTGAAAAGGATATCGCTCTTGATGTTTCCCTGGGCCTGGGCAAATTACTGGAATCGGAATTATCATATGTAGAGGTGTTATATACGCGTTCAAAGGATGTTTTCCCAACCCTCAAAAGCCGGCCTATTGCCGCCAATGAAAAAGGCGCCGACCTGTTTATTTCTATACACTGTAATGCCCAACCCGGACGCAAGGGTACGGCCTACGGATCGGAGACCTATGTGTTGGGCTTGCACAAAACAGATGCAAACCTCGAGGTAGCCAAACGCGAGAACTCGGTGATTTTCCTCGAAGAGGATTATGAGGAGACCTATCAGGGCTTTGACCCGAATTCACCGGAATCCCTGATCGGACTGATGATTATGCAGGAAGATTACCTGGATCAAAGTATTGAATTGGCCTCCTATATAGAAAACGAATTTAAAACCACGGCCAAACGGAAAAGCCGGGGTGTGAAACAGGCCGGGTTTTGGGTCTTGGCTCAAACCTATATGCCCAGCGTACTGGTGGAATTGGGATTCCTTACCCATAGGAAAGAGGAAGATTACCTCAATTCTTCGAAGGGCAAGCGCGCTATGACCAGATCACTTTTTAATGCAGTTAAACGTTATGTCGATCTCAGAATCGATCAACAGCAGGAAATTGCCATGGCCACTACTGAAGGGACCAATGGCAATACAGTTGCTGATACAGCCTTATATACCGACATTACATTTAAGGTCCAAATAGCAGCAAGCAGCAGGAATCTCGAGACTAAACCTTTTAACTTCAAAGGTTTAGATGATCTATCTAAAGAGAAACGTGGTAAGATATACCGCTATTTTTACGGTGCTACCTCAGATCTGAACGAGATTGAGCGAAAGAAGATCGAGGCGATTAAAAAAGGCTATTCCACCGCATTTATAGTCGCATTTAAAAACGGTGAACGCATTCCTATGAATACAGTGTTAAAAACAACTTCCAATTAACTATTCACAAAACAAATTAATTCCTAATTTTGTTTTCGACCAAAATCCTTGAATTTGGCTATTTCTAGAGAAGTAAAAACAGCAGTCCTCGTTATTGCAGGACTATTATTGATCATTTTCCTCTTTAATTATTTAAAAGGGGAAAACCTGCTCGATTCGTCCCGAAAGTTTTATGCGGAATTCGATAATGTGGAAGGACTGGAGACCTCGGCTCCTGTAACTATTAATGGATTTCAGGTTGGACGTGTGCAGGAGATAAATTTTATGAATGAGAAAAGTGGCAAGCTTAGGGTAATGCTCTTGCTGGAGAATGATTTTAAGTTCTCAAAAAACAGCGAGGCGCAGCTGTACGAAAACGGACTCATCGGTGGAAAGGCAATCGCAATTTTACCGGCCTTCGATGGCGATGCCGTGGCTGAAACCGGAATGACCCTCAGCAGTTCCTTGAAACCGGGACTATCAGACTTGCTCAATCAAAAGCTGACCCCATTACAGGAGAAAATAGAAAAAGTGATGGTAAGTGCAGATTCGCTCATTACCAATATCAATGCGGTTTTTGATGAGCAAACCAAATCTAATCTCAGGTCTAGTATAGCCGAGTTGAACACCACCATTGTTTCATTCAGAAAGACTTCCGGCTCGATTAATGCCATGGTAACCGATAACAAGGATAAATTGGAGAATACCCTGGCGAACATCGATCAGATCTCTACCAATCTTTCAAGCATAACAGATTCGATCGCATCTGCAGACCTGGCGGCTACTATTAATAACCTGGAAAAGACCATCGGAAAATTCGATACCATGTTAACGAGTATTGAAAACGGTGATGGGTCCATTGGAAAATTGCTTAAAGATGAAGGTTTATACAACAACCTAGAAGGAGCATCGGCCCAGTTGGAGCAGTTACTCCAGGATATGAAACTCAATCCCAAACGTTATGTGCATTTTTCAATCTTCGGAAAACGTCCGGGAGATTACGATGCCGGGGCCAATGAGGAAAAAGATATTGATGAGCAAAATGATAATAAGGAGTAAAGCATGCTATATCTTCCCAACATTATATTCACCTTAATCCTTGCTTTTTCTATTTGGTTCTTTACAAGGAATATTCACCGTTTGATGGCGGTAATCCGATTGGGAAGGGACATCGACCTGTCGGATAACAAATCCCAACGCTGGAAGAATATGGCCATGATCTCACTTGGCCAGAGTAAGATGGTTACAAGGCCGTTGGCGGGAATATTACATATTATAGTGTACGTCGGATTTATCGTGATCAATATTGAAGTTCTTGAGATCATAATTGATGGCGTCTTCGGAACCCATCGTATTTTCTCTGGAATCGGTCCGGTTTATGGTCTATTGATCGGCATCTTTGAAGTATTGGCAGTTCTGGTATTTGTTTCCGTGGTGATCTTTTGGACCAGAAGAAATCTGATTCGGTTGAAGCGCTTCTGGGGCTCTGAAATGACCGGCTGGCCAAGAAATGATGCCAATAATATACTGTATTTTGAAATGGTCCTTATGGGGCTATTCCTCATCATGAATGCAACCGATGTACCGTTCCAGGATATGAATTCCGGAAACTGGGTAAGCGGATATATCGCACCCTGGTTCAGCGGTTTCAGTGAAAATACCCTGCACCTGATCGAACGTGCAGCTTGGTGGTTCCACATCATCGGTATTCTCGGATTCTTGAATTATCTCTATTATTCAAAACACTTACATATTCTCCTTGCATTTCCGAACACCTTCTATGGCCGTTTGGTACCAAACGGACAAATGAACAATCTCGAATCGGTAATGGATGAGGTTAAATTGATGATGGATCCGAATGCTGATCCATTTGCTGCGCCCGCAGACGATGCAACCGATCCGGGAAAATTCGGTGCAAGTGATGTTCTGGACCTAAACTGGTTTCAGTTGTTAAACGCCTACACCTGTACAGAATGTGGCAGATGTACAAGTGTTTGCCCGGCTAATCAAACAGGCAAGAAG
>JABDPL010000189.1 GCA_013042825.1 Flavobacteriaceae bacterium
GGCCGGTACTATCAACAAAATTCCGGAGAAGATCGACTTCTGATGATGATTTCTTGGCGTATGAAAGAATAAAACTGTTTTCCTGTGCGGTTGGGATCTGGTAATATTTAGGATTCCCATTGTAATAGGCTTGTTTTGAATATTTAACAAGACTTACTATAGACATTGGCCGCGACAATTCATCAATCTCGGATATCTCCTCTTCCAACTGGTTCATGCGCTTGAGCGTGGCCAGTTTCATGACACCTTTTTTGCGTTTGGTATCAATCATGAATTCCAGGGGCATTATACCGTCATATTCCTGTTCAAAAAATCGAATATCCTTAAAAAACTCTGCTTTTTTGGGCATGTCCTCGATAAGGCTGCCGGAGATCCTGATCTGATAGATCCCGATGATGCTGGCTACCAGTAAAATAAGAGAAGTGACATAGATGGTGATCTTTCTGTGCTTCACCACATGCTCCATCCAATCGACAAAACCGTTGATCCAACGTTTATTGAGATGTTTCAGATGTTTATCCTTGGGCATGGGCATAAAACTGTATATGATTGGAATGATCAAAAGGCATAACATAAAAATGGCCAATATGCTTAGGGAAGCCACCGTTCCAAATTCCTGCAATAAGGTACTTTTTGTAAAAATGAAAGCCGCGAATCCCGAGGCCGTGGTCACGTTGGTCATAAGGGTGGCATTTCCGATTTTGGTTATCACCCGTTGAAGGGACTTCGCCATATTTCCATGTTTCCGCACCTCATGCTGGTATTTATTGATCAGGAAGATACAATTCGGAATTCCTATAACTATTATGACTGGTGGGATCAGCGCGGTTAAAACGGTTATTTCATATTCAAATGCGCCCAGAATTCCGAATGTCCACATAACCCCAATAATAACGACAACAACGGAAATAAAGGTTGCCCTGAACGATCTGAAAAAGAAAAAGAAGATCAAAGAGGTCACCAACAAGGCAACAGATATGAACTTGCCGATTTCACTAATTATCAACTGAGAGTTGAGCGTTCTGATGTAAGGCATACCTGAAATTCTGACATCAAGACCGGTCTCTTTCTCGAATGCATTTACCGTCTGTTTAAATTCATTCAGTATGAAATCTTTCCGTTTGGGGGTATTTACAATCTCCTTCTTAAGATATATGGCTGTTCTTACGGTCTCCGAATCACTGTTATACAGAAATTTATCGTAAAAAGGATAAGATGTTTTAAGGTTGTATCTTAAATCATTAAGTTCCTGGAGGGAATTGATACTATCAGGGACAATGGACTCCATGTCAAATTTCTGAAGCTTCTGGTTCTTGACCAGCTTCTGAATTTTATTCAGGGAGATCACCGTTTCAACGGCTTCAAAATCAGCAAAACTCTCAGAAAACCTGTTCCAAGCATTAAAATTATCAACGGAAAATAGCGAACTGTCCTTTATACCAATGACAATTAAGTTCCCTTCTTCACCAAAGGTGTCGATAAAACGATTGTATTCTATATTAACCGGATGTTTATCGGGCAGCAGGTTTGCTTCGGTATAGGTAAAACGCATTTTCTCCCACTGGGTAGAGAGCAAGTATGTTGCTAGTAAAAGTGCAACTATGATCAGAATACGATTTCGGAGGATCAATCGTGCGATTGTTTCCCAAAAACCAACCGAAAACAGTTTAATCATGGCGCTTTTTTAATGTGGGCAAAGGTACTAAACTAGGGCCTATAAACGTCTGGCTTTATAAATATCTTAAGGAATTAAAGGCTGAGGTTGAAAGTGAATTTCAAGGCGAGGTTATCTTCGAATTTTGGCAAATGATAGGCGCCATATCGATAAGAAAAACTCAGGCCGAATCCGAGGAGTAATTTGTTGAGCTCTATCCCTGATTCAGTAAAACCCTGTTCCAGGGTTTTGAATTGGATGTTTTCGTGTCGGTTGATATTTCTCATATCGCCGACGGCAAATTTTGTTAAGAGCACCAGCTGAGGTTTGAACCTGGGTGAAATATGGAACGGTTTTAGTCGGTGCTTGAGAATGAGGGTCGCAAATCGATCTGAAAAGAATTCATTGAAATACATGGTCTCAAAACTATTGGTACCTGCAATGGAAAACCGCCTCAAAATAGTCTCCTTGTTTACGTTATTGGGATAGGCATGGTACAGGTATTGAAGAGGTGCCTCTCCGTTGGCAATGCCTCCCATAAGGGTGATTTCGGTTAGGGAGTTGTTTTTATGGTCCATTTGATGCACCGCGCGGAAGTCTAATTTGGAGAATTCGAGTTCGCCATCAAAGAAATCGCTGAATGCTTTGGTATATTGAAAAGTAAAATTAGGAAATCCCTTCTCGGTCTCTCTAAGGCTGTTATCGATGTATTCGAAATTGCTGAAAGGACTCCACTGAGCCGTAATCCTAACCGATGTGATATCGTAATCAGACAGGGCGCTTCCATCTGGCAGCCGGAAGACGTAATTGTATGTTGGCCTTATATATCTGAGGGCGAATTGCGTCTCTGCAACAACCTTCTTGAAGATCTGGTGTTCGATATTAAGAGTTTTGGAAATGTGCCTGTGAAACAGATCGATGTTCAACAAGCGGGGTTCAAAAAGTTGAAAAAGGCGCTTATCAGTGAGGAAACCTGAGCTACCGGTTTCTTCTAGATCATCGGTATATGCCAGATTAATCCAGGTATTTCGTTTTGGTGATATTCTAAAACCCCCACCAATACTGTACTTGAATTGTTCATCGCGAAACCCGTATACAACGTAGGCATTGAGCCGGTATGCCTCGGAAAAAGTAGTATTGGTCACACCGCCTAAACCGCTTCTAAGGGCTTCATACTGATTATATTTCAGTAGATATCTGAGATCGAAATTGAAATATTTTGTTGGTAAATATCCATCGCCCACCAGTTGCAACAGGAAAGCTTTTTTTGTGCTATCCCGGCTTACGGTATCTTGTTCAATGAATCCTTGATTGCGTTGTTGTGCCTGACACTGGAAATACCCTATTAGACTTAAGGCGATAAAACAGCAAAGTCTCATGTGTGATACATCAGAACCGGGGGAGAATAGAAAGACGATAACATGCCTGGAGCTACGATCATACGGTCATGATCTCTTTTTCTTTGACATGGTACATATCATCGATCTTCTGGATATACTTATCGGTTAACTCCTGAATATCGATCTCGGCATTGTCCTGCCAATCCTCCGAAATATCAAGTTTTTTAAGTTCGTGGTGCGCGTCTTTTCTTGCATTACGCACACCTACCTTTGCATCTTCAGCTTCAGATTTGGCTTGTTTTGACAATTGCAAACGGCGTTCTTCTGTCAACACGGGAACATTGATTATAATTGATTCACCATTGTTCATCGGGTTGAATCCCAAATTAGCGACCATAATAGCACGTTCGATCTCACCGAGCATTGATTTCTCCCAGGGCTGAACGGTAATCGTACGTCCGTCTGGGGTATTAACATTGGAAACCTGGTTAAGCGGTGTCATTGAGCCATAATATTCAACCATCACGCTGCCCAACATTGAAGGGCTTGCTTTTCCTGCCCGGATGTTTGCCAGCTCTTTTTCCAGATGCTCGATGGCATGATCCATTGCCTCCTTGGTGGTTTCTAATAAAATTTGTACGTCTTCTTCCATCGTTCTAATTTTTAATCCAACATTCAAAAATCAAGCCAAAACAACCGTTACAGGTTAACAGTAGTGCCTACGTTCTCGCCTGATACCACTTTAAGAAGGTTACCTTTTTTGTTCATGTCGAATACGATGATCGGGAGCTTATTTTCCTGGCTAAGGGTAAAGGCCGTAGTATCCATGACCTTGAGACCCTTTTGCAGAACATCATCAAAACTAATGTAATCAAATTTAACGGCTTTACTATCCTTTTCCGGATCTGAGGTATAGATACCGTCAACACGCGTACCTTTCAAAATCACATCGGCTTCGACCTCTATGGCGCGTAACACAGCCGCCGAATCTGTCGTGAAATACGGATTCCCGGTGCCTCCTCCAAAAATAACCACCCGGCCTTTTTCCAGATGCCTTAAGGCTCTTCTTCTGATAAAAGGTTCAGCAACCTCATTGATCTTTATTGCCGATTGCAACCTTGTGGGAACTCCTGCATCTTCCAGGGCGCTTTGTAAAGCCAGGCCATTTATAATAGTTGCCAGCATTCCCATATGATCGGCTTGTACCCGATCCATACCATTACTGGCACCGGCAACACCCCTGAAGATGTTCCCGCCACCTATTACAATGGCAACCTCGACACCAAATTCAGTGATTTGTTTGATGTCATGGGCATATTCTGATAATCGAATAGGATCGATCCCGTATTGCCTGGTTCCCATAAGGGCTTCTCCCGAAAGTTTAAGAAGAATTCTTTTGTATTTCATATACTGTTGTTTGGCGGGAATCAGGTGGGTTGTTGATTTGGATAATCATCGGAAAATATCACCTGAACCGTACAAATATAGTACACAAAATCTAAACCCCTCCACCCTTCATTAATATTTTTGAAATAGGATTGTTAAAGATAAAGGGCACAAAAAAAGCCTCGATATTCGAGGCTTTTACCAATTTATTAGTTCTGCATTAGGAGCCAAGGGCAACACGCTCGAATCCTGTAATTTCAACATCACCATAGGTCTTGACATAGGCTGCAACACTAACTTTGCTGTCCTTTATAAAGGCCTGGTTAACAAGCGTGTTATCCTTAAAGAATCGCTTTAATTTTCCCTGAGCTATATTATCTAGCATGGCTTCAGGTTTACCTTCGGCACGAAGCTGATCTTTGGCTATTTCAATTTCTTTTTCGATAACAGCAGAATCAACAGCGTCCTCATTCAAAGCAATAGGATTCATCGCTGCAGCCTGCATGGCCACATCCTTCGCTGCAACATCTGCATTATCAACACTCGCCGAAAGTCCGACCAGGGTAGCGATCTTATTTCCAGCATGGATGTATGATCCTACATAGGGGGCTTTTAAAGTTCTGAATCCACCAATTTCAATTTTTTCTCCGATTACTCCGGTTTGCTCGGTTAACTTTTCAGAAACGGTAATGCCGTTAAACGAAGCGTTCATAAAGGAATCCAGTGAATCATGCTCGAGAGCGATTTTCGCCAAATCCTTAGCCAGGCTTACAAAGCCCTCGTTCTTGGCAACGAAATCGGTTTCACAGTTCAGAGAGACGATTACACCATTGGTCTTGTCATCGGATACTTGAGCGATAACCGCACCTTCGCTTGATTCGCGATCGGCTCTTTTGGCGGCCACCTTCTGTCCTTTTTTACGGAGGATCTCAATTGCTTTGTCGAAATCTCCTTCGGCCTCAACCAGTGCATTTTTGCAATCCATCATGCCGGCACCGGTAGCTTTTCTTAGTTCATTAACTTGAGAAGCAGTTATTTTTGTCATGATCATTTCTTTTATTAGGGGTCTTAGATTTTATTTTATATTCCCCCGGTATTGATTTATTCTTCTTCTTTTTTAGCTTCTTTAGCTTCTTTAGCTTCTTTAGCTTTGGCTTCAGATTCAACAGCGGCCACCTTGGCTGCTTTTTCAGCTTGTCTTTCGGCCAGGCCTTCAGCCACTGCATTTGTAGTATGCTCTAATATTTTGGTTATCGATTTAGAGGCATCGTCATTTGATGGGATCACATAATCGATTTTCCTTGGATCGGAATTTGTGTCAACCATTGCAAAAATCGGAATATTTAGCTTCTGAGCTTCCTTTATCGCAATGTGTTCACGCTTGATATCAACGACGAACAGCGCTCCTGGCAACCTGGTCATATCGACAATTGAACCTAAGTTCTTTTCCAACTTCGCACGCTGGCGATCTACCTGAAGCCTTTCCTTTTTAGACAGGGTATTGAAAGTGCCGTCCTTTTTCATGCGATCGATTGAAGCCATCTTTTTGACCGCCTTTCTGATCGTCACAAAATTCGTTAGCATGCCACCAGGCCAGCGCTCGGTGATATAAGGCATATTTACCTTATTGGCTTTATCGGCAACAATGTCTTTAGCTTGTTTTTTTGTTGCAACGAAAAGAATCTTTCTTCCTGATGCCGCGATCTTGCTCAAGGCTTTACAGGCTTCGTCAAGTTTTGCTGCTGTTTTGTAAAGGTTGATGATATGGATGCCGTTACGCTCCATGTAAATGTAGGGAGCCATATTAGGGTCCCATTTTCTTGTGAGGTGTCCGAAGTGTACCCCACAGTCAAGTAATTCTTTGACTTCTACTTTAGCCATTTTGTAATAGTTTACGTTCTGTTAATTAGCAATGACCAAGTGGCTTTTGAAAGGCCTCGACCATTTAGATGCTAAACTAAAACCTGCGTCCATCATAATCAGGACACATGGATAACAAAAACTGGTTAATAAAAAATATGTTAACGTTTTGAGAACTGGAACTTCTTCCGGGCTTTCTTCTGTCCGAATTTCTTGCGTTCCACCATTCTCGGGTCCCGGGTCAACAGACCTTCGGGTTTTAATATCGCTCTGTTTTCTTCATTCAACTCGCACATGGCCCTGGAAAGTGCAAGACGCACGGCTTCGGCCTGACCTGTAACACCACCACCATAGACATTTACCTTAATGTCGAAATTCTTTTCATTTCCGGTCATAGCCAATGGCTGATTCACTTTATATAGTAATGTGTCGGTCGGAAAGTAAGACTTGACATCTCGCTTGTTCACAGTAATATTACCCTTGCCTTCTGAAACATATACACGGGCAACGGCTGTCTTTCTTCGTCCTATTTTGTGAATAACCTCCATTAGTTAAATTCGTTTAGATTTATCATTTTTGGCTTCTGAGCATCATGATCATGCGCAGCACCAACATATACTTTTAAATTTCTGAACAGCGCAGCACCCAATTTATTCTTTGGCAACATGCCTTTCACTGATTTTTCAATCAGGCGCGTCGGATCTTTTTCAAAAAGCTCCCTGGCTGTGAGTGAACGCTGACCTCCCGGGTATCCTGTGTGGCGCAAGTATTCCTTGTCTGACCACTTTTTCCCCGTCAAGTTTACCTTCTCTGCATTGATCACAATGACGTTATCACCACAATCTACATGCGGGGTGAAATTCGGTTTGTGTTTTCCACGGAGCAAAATGGCAACTTTTGAAGCCAAACGGCCTAATGCCTGGCCTTCAGCATCAACCAAAACCCACTCCTTATTAACGGTAGCTTTGTTGGCCGATTTGGTTTTGTAACTTAAAGTATCCACTCGTTTTATTTTTATCTGACTTAAAAACCTTAATTCAAGTCCATTAAACAATTCTCTTCAAAAGAGTTTGCAAATTTACGATTATTTATATGATAACCAAACCCTGTGAATCATTATTTTATGGGAATTGTGACTGGAATAAGTATAGGATGTCCTCAACGCGTTAATGTTTTATTAATTACATAAATAAATTGTAACAGAGCTGCTAACTTCATGTCTTTAATGCGTAATTCCAACCTAGATGAAAGCCAATCTAACGGCATGCTGCCTGGTACTTTTTTGTATTTCCTGCATTTTTTCCCAGGAGACTGCCACGACTAAATTTGAAAAGCGCATCTATACTACAAAAGCCATCGCTGATCTCGATTCACCTGTAATCGACGGGAGACTTGATGATGCGGCCTGGGATTTGGTTGAATGGACATCAGACTATGTGGAGTTCCAGCCTGACAACGGAACACCACCAACCGAGCAAACCAAAATGAAAATCCTGTACGACAATAAGAATCTTTATGTGGCCTACAAGTGTTACCAGCAAGACCCTTCTACTATTGAAAAGCGCATGGGCAGGCGGGATGACTTCCCGGGCGATTGGGTTGAAATAAATATCGATAGCTACAATGATGATAGAACGGCCTTTTCGTTTACGATTTCTGTCTCCGGAGTGAAGGGAGATGAATTTATATCTAATAACGGCAGTTTTGACAGCAGTTGGAATCCTATCTGGTATACCGACACCCAAATAGATGATGAAGGTTGGACAGCGGAGATACGGATTCCTTTTAGTCAATTACGCTTCGGAAATGAAGAGGAACAGGTCTGGGGATTGCAGTCTACAAGGCGTTATTTTAACAATGAGGAGCGCTCATTATGGCAACCTCTTCCACCAAATCCTCCCGGATGGGTTAGCGAATTTGGTGAATTAAGAGGCCTGATCGGCCTCAAACCTCAAAATCAACTTGAGATTCAACCCTATACCGTAGCTCAACTTGATACCTATGAGTCGCAATTGGGAAACCCATTCCGGGACGGATCTGATTTCAATTTAACGGGTGGATTGGATGCCAAGATCGGTATTACAAATGATCTGACAGTTGACCTCACCGTGAATCCCGATTTTGGGCAGGTCGATGCTGATCCCGGGGCTATTGCCCTGGATGGTTTCGAGATCTTTTTTCAGGAGCGCAGGCCCTTTTTCGTAGAGAATAAAAATGTATTCGATTTCGGGGTTGGAGGGGGAGCCGATAATGTCTTTTTCTCCCGGCGCATCGGCCGGACTCCTCAGGGATTCACCAGTGCTAATTCCAGCTTGGGTGAATACGAAGATATTCCAAATTTTACAACCATATTGGGTGCTGCAAAGTTCAGTGGTAAAACGAAAAATGGTTGGGCTATCGGCCTATTAGAAAGTATAACAAACAAGGAATTTGGTGAGATAAGACTCGATGACCGACAGGATGTCCTGGATGGACTTCCCGAATTGGGTGAACCCCGTGAAGAGTTGGTCGAACCCTTTACAAACTATCTGGTGGCACGGGCACAAAAAGATTTCAATGACCGAAATTCGTATATCGGTGCAATTTTCACCTCGACCAATCGCAAGATTGAAGAAAATGTGAGTTTCTTGAGGAAAAATGCCTATACCGGTGGTGTCGACTTCAAACATAATTGGAAAGATCGCAAGTACTATTTTGAAGGGAATATGATCTTTAGCAATGTTAACGGCAGTGAGGAGGCAATCGCCCTTACCCAGACTTCACTTACACATTTGTTCCAGCGCACTGATGCCGATCATGTTGAATTTGATCCTAATAGAACTTCTCTTACGGGAACTGGAGGACGATTCGAGATAGGTAAAGGCGGCGGTGGCGTCTGGCGATATAATGTAGGTGTGAATTACCGTTCTCCGGAACTGGAGTTAAACGACATCGGATTTCTTCGTCAGGCAGATTTTTACAGGCAATATTTTAATATCAGACGTCTGTGGGTTAGACCAACCAGCTGGTTCCGTGAGGCTAGTATTGGATTTAATCAGTACACACAGTTCGATTTTGAAGGAAATTACAACAGGATACAATATGAGATCAATGGTTTTATAAATTGGAAGAACAATTGGGTTACCGAGTTTGGTGGAGCGCACAAACCCCGAATTTTTTCTAATGTAGTTTTAAGGGGTGGTCCTAGATGGCGCTGGAGTGAGGAAAATTTCTATTATATTTTTATCGGTACCGATGGCAGAAAAAAACTCAGTTTGACGCTTGGCTATGTCGATTCCCAAATGAAACAAGATAATTTTTCCTTGAATCGTTATGTTGTGCGGATGCGCTATCAGCCCTTGAACTCCCTTAGTATGTCGCTAAATTTTGAATATGAAGAAAACCCGAATAAAACCCAGTATGTTACTGAGACCGATTTTGCCGGCACACCGAGATACATATTGGGTGAAATAGATAACCAAACAATGAGCACCACTCTAAGGGTCAATTATAATATCAACCCCAACCTTACAATTCAATATTACGGACAACCGTTCATCTTTAAGGCCAAGTATAACGATTTCAATTACGTAAACAATTCGATTGCTGAAGATCTAAATGAGCGTGTGACCCTGTATGATGATGATCAAATATCTTTTGACAGTGGTGTTTATTCGGTTGATGAAAACCGTGATGGAAATGTAGACTACGCATTTGGGAATCCTGATTTTGCCTTTGTGCAATTCCGGTCGAATCTGGTCTTGCGTTGGGAATATATTCCGGGGTCAGAGATTTTTCTAGTCTGGTCTCAGGGAATTACAGGACTTGGTGATGTGAACAATAGTTTCGGCGACTTGATCGATAATCAACTGCTCAAACAACAACCTGAGAATACATTTTTGATCAAAGCCACTTACAGGTTTGTGCTCTAACTAGAAAAATTCAGTTCAGACAGCATCAAAAGACTAATGCGCCTCCAGCCAGTTATCGCCCAGGCCGATATCAACTATCAGCGGGACTGCAAGGTCATAAGCCGATTCCATTTCCGATTTTATCATCTGCTGAACCGAATCCAGTTCACCTTTAAAAGCATCAAAAACCAATTCATCATGCACTTGCAAAAGCATTTTTGTCTTGAAAGACCCCGAAGATAATTTTTCATGAATATTGATCATGGCAATTTTAATGATATCGGCTGCACTACCCTGAATAGGTGCATTTATGGCGTTGCGTTCCGCTCCGCCGCGAACCACGGCATTTCTTGAATTGATATCTTTCAGGTAGCGCCTGCGTCCGAGGACGGTTTGCACATAGCCGTTATCCCTGGCAAAATCCACTTGATTACTGATGTATGACTTTAGTTTGGGATAGGTTCTGAAATAGGTATCGATCAGTTCTTTAGCCTCCTTACGAGAAAGGTCGGTCTGATTGCTTAGCCCGAAAGCTGACACACCATAGATAATTCCAAAATTCACAGTCTTTGCATTTGCCCGCTGCGCTCTTGTAACTTCTTCAAGCGGGACTCCAAATACTTTAGCCGCAGTCGAGGCATGGATATCTTCGCCTCTTTTGAATGCCTCTATCATATTTTCCTCTTCGCTCAAGGCGGCTATTATCCGCAGTTCTATCTGTGAATAATCCGCAGCGAGAAGGGTATATTCCGAATTTCTGGGAATGAAAGCCTTTCTCACCAGTCGTCCCCTTTCAGTCCGTATGGGGATATTTTGAAGATTAGGATTATTACTGCTCAAACGCCCGGTAGCCGCAACGGTTTGCATATAATCGGTATGCACATGCCCGGTTTCTTTCAGGACCTGGTTCGGAAGGGCGTCTACATAGGTGCTTTTGAGTTTCGATAGTCCGCGATAATCTAAAATATCCTGGATGATCTCATGTTCTTTTGAAAGGGTTCTCAGCACATCCTCAGCTGTTGAATATTGACCGGTCTTGGTTTTCTTCGGTTTATCGACCAGCCTCATCTTTTCAAAGAGGATAACCCCGAGCTGGCGTGGGGAAGCAATATTGAATTCTTCACCGGCCTTCTCATATATCTTTAATTCGAGCGAGCGAATATCGTCAACCAATTCATCAGATAAGGAATTCAGAAAATCCTCATCCAGGTTTATACCTTCCAGTTCCATATCCGCTAATACGCGAAGCAGGGGTACTTCAATTTTTTCGAATAACTCCTTGGTATTGGCTTCCAGCAATTCTTTTTGAAAATGTTGCTTTAATTGAAGCGTGATGTCTGCATCTTCCACAGCATATTCGGTCTGTTCATCCAGGGGAACATCCCGCATCGATTTCTGGTTCTTACCCTTTTTACCGATAAGCGATTCAATCGAGATGGGGGTATAATTGAGATATGCTTCCGATAACACATCCATATTATGTCGCATATCGGGATTTATAAGATAATGGGCCAGCATGGTATCGAATAGCGGCCCCCGCACATCGATTTCGTATTTCCGAAGGACTTTTATATCATATTTTAAATTCTGGCCGATCTTCTCGATATCGGGACTATCAAAAAAAGGTTTGATCTTATCCAGCAACGATTTGACTTCGGATTTCCCTTCGGGGATTGGTAAATAATAGCCCTTACTGGCTTCCCAGGAGAAGGCAATACCAACGAGTTCGGCTGTAATAGGATCTAGCCCTGTGGTTTCGGTATCGAAACAGACCGATTTCTGTTGCATCAGCTTTTCCATAAAAAGATCAAAGGCAAGCTCCGTATTGACAAACTGATAAAAATGATGTGTGGTCAGGGCTGTTCGCCTTTCTGTAAAGCTTGATTGTTCCTGCGATTCATCGGCATCCTCAGCCCCAAATAAGGAAAACTGTCCGGCTCCGGCCTGTTTAAACGATTTGGTGCTCTGTGTAGATTTTGAAGGTTTATCGGCAGTGGCAGAAGTCTGACCTCCGTTTGTGGCAAAGGTCTTGATCAGGTTCTCGGTCAAACGTCTGAATTCCAACTCCTGAAAAATTTCTTTAACAGCGTCGATATTCGGAGAATTCAATTCAAAATCTGTTTCGTCGAATTCTACCGGTACATCGGTCATGATTCGAGCCAGTTTTTTTGATAATATCCCGATTTCAGCATTAGCCTCGACCTTTTCTTTCATTTTCCCTTTTAACTCGTGGGTGTTGGCCAGTAAATTTTCAAGGCTGCCATATTGGGCCAGGAATTTTTTCGCGGTCTTGTCTCCAACTCCGGGCAATCCGGGAATATTATCAACTGCATCACCTTTCATGCCGAGAAAATCAACAACCTGTTCCGGATGCTCGATCTCGAAATTATCCTGAACCTCTTTGACACCCCAGGTGTCATACCCGCCTCTGAATCCGGGTTTATACATAAATATGTTATCAGAAACCAACTGTGCAAAGTCCTTGTCAGGAGTTACCATAAAGGTTTGATAGCCCTGCTTTTCAGCTTGTTTGGCCAGGGTACCGATCACATCATCTGCTTCATAGCCTTCCTTTACCATTATCGGGATATGCATGGCCTCAAGAATGCGTTTGATATAAGGAACTGCTATACGGATGGCCTCAGGGGTTTCGTCCCGGTTGGCCTTGTACTCTGGGAACATTTCAGTTCTCGCAACACTGCCGCCCTGGTCGAAACATACAGCCAGGTGATCGGGCCTCTCCCGTTTGATCACATCCAGAAGTGAATTGGTAAAACCCATAATTGCCGAGGTGTCCATCCCCTTGGAGTTGATTCTTGGGTTTTTTATAAAGGCATAATATCCCCTGAAAATCAAAGCGTATGCATCTAGTAAAAACAATCTTTTGGGCTGGGCCATAGTGCGGTGATTATAGTTCATAAATCTACGAAACTTATGTATGCATTTGAAATGCAATTCGTAATTTTCGGAATTGATTAGAATCTTTAGATGAGCAAATTTTCGTTAGCCGTTCATGGCGGTGCAGGAACCCTGGTCAAGGGAATGATGACTCCTGAACTCGAGGTGCAATACAGAGATGCGTTGAAAGCAGCATTGGATGTTGGCGTTGATGTTCTGAAAAATGGAGGCACTGCTATTGATGCTGTGGAATTGGCGGTAGTGTCGCTTGAGGATTCTCATCTTTTCAACGCAGGGAAAGGGAGTGTTTTTACTGCTGAAGGCAAGCATGAAATGGATGCTAGTATCATGGATGGCAGCAATCTTGAAGCAGGAGCTGCATCCCTGCTGGCCGGCATTAAAAATCCTGTAAGCCTTGCACGTGAGATAATGGACAACAGCGATCATGTATTCCTGGCCGGAGATGGTGCTATTGAATTTGCTAAACTCAGGGCGGTTGAGATCAAGGATGACGACTATTTCTTTGATCGTTTCCGATTTGAACAATGGCAGGAAATCAAAGATTCCGACACCTTTCAACTCGATCATTCATTAAAGAAGGATTCTAAATTCGGAACCGTTGGAGCTGTGGCATGCGACCAAAATGGAAATTTAGCTGCGGCAACATCAACTGGTGGGATGACCAACAAAAGGTTTGGCAGGATAGGTGATAGTCCTGTTATTGGAGCGGGTACCTACGCAAACAATAAAACATGTGCTGTGTCTTGTACGGGTAGTGGCGAATTCTTTATAAGAGGAGTTGTGGCCTATGACGTGTCTTGTCTGATGGAGTATAAGGGCTTCAGTCTTCAGGAAGCAGCTGAAGAGGTGATTCATCAACGCTTAAAGGGGATAAACGGTGATGGTGGATTGATCGCATGTGATAGTTTCGGCAACATAGCTATGCCTTTTAATACTGAAGGGATGTATCGGGCTTCATACGACAATTCCGGCAAAGAATCCATCGCTATCTACTCCTGATTACAGGAACGGAGCTTCTATTGGCAGTACGGTTACCTTTCGTTTTCTGATATTAAACCGATCACTATTTGACAACACATGTACTTTAAGGTTTACCATTGTCATCGGGGTGCCCTCCGGAAGCACTTCTTCATTGTTATGAGTGAGGTCATTCCCGTCGAATACGATAACCATTCCGGAGCCAATTACAGTACATTCGTCTCCGTTTTTAATAACCATACCTGTATCTTCGGAAAGTCCGAAACCTATTTTACTCGGAAATTTTGCAACGGCTTCCGACTGTCTTCCAAATCGACCGCGCATAATAAAATGAGTGTCGATCATGACTTCGGGAAGAAATCCTAATCCTTTGGTCATCCTGACGGTACCTTTGAAGAAAGCCTCGGTACTGCTGCCACCCGCAATCATTTCTGAAGCCATTGCCATAGCTCCTGCACTGGTTCCAGCCAGGACGAATTTTTCATCGTTTATAATACGATCCATAAGAAGGTCGTGCAGGTCTGTTCCACCTATTTTTTCGGTGATCTTGGATTGATTCCCTCCGGTGAACATGATACAATTGGCTTGTTTTACCAGTTCTATGGAAATCTTTTTATCAGAATCTTTTCTGGTCTTGATATTCAAGACTTTGACATTTTCAACGCCTAGTTTATTGAAGGCTTTTATATAAATCTGTGAGAGTTCTATCGGGATACTGGAGGCGGCTGGAATAACCAACACTTTTGCATTTTTACCACCCGATTCTCTTACAACATGATAGAGAATGTCCTCTTCAATAAATTCTAGTGAGTGCGCTTCATCCTGATCCTGTCCTTTTTTCTCATTTCCTCCAATTGGGATAAGGGTGCCTTTTAATTGGTGCATAATGACTTTGAATGTCTGTGATACAGCGCAAAATTAAACTATTTTTCTGGGGAATTTATATATCTTTATGATCTTTCACTTCAAAAACCACCCGATATGAAAATAGTAAGTATCAATGCGATGAGAGGTCCCAATTACTGGTCAGTTCGGCGGCATAAACTGATAGTAATGGTCCTTGACCTTGAGGAAATGGAGGAGTTGCCATCAAACAAGGTAGACGGGTTTTATGAAAGACTTACAAAAATGTTCCCTGGCATGTACGAGCATCGCTGTTCGGTTGGAGAACCCGGTGGATTCTTTCAACGCGTAGAGGAAGGAACCTGGATGGGTCATATAATAGAACATATTGCCCTGGAAATTCAAACCCTTGCAGGAATGGATGTTGGATTCGGACGAACGAGATCTTATGGTGAACAAGGCGTTTATTCTGTGGTATTTGCCTATATGGAAGAGAAGGTTGGCCGCTATGCCGCTAGAGCTTCGGTTCGAATTTGTGAAGCTTTGATAAATGGTGAAGACTATGATATGTCTGATGACATTCAGGAAATGCGAGTGCTCAGGGAGTCTGAGCGTCTTGGTCCGAGTACAGGGTCAATTGTAGACGAAGCCGAATCCAGAGGCATCCCATGGATAAGGTTGAATAAATATTCGCTTTGCCAGTTGGGCTATGGAGCCAATCAAAAGCGAATCCAGGCCACTGTCACAAGTGAAACAAGTAGTATTGGTGTGGAACTGGCATGTGATAAAGAAGACACCAAATACCTTTTAGAACAAGCTGAGGTCGAAGTTCCTAAAGGTGATATTATTCGTCGTGAACGCAGTCTGGAAGAAGCCTGCAATTATGTGGGATATCCCCTTGTTGTAAAACCGATTGACGGGAATCACGGACGTGGGATTACGGTCGATATTCAGAAATATGATGAAGCGCTGGAAGCTTTTAAAAAGGCCAAGGAAAGCTCGAGAAGCGGTGCAATCATAGTTGAAAAATATATTACAGGTGAAGACTACAGAATATTAGTAATAAACAATGTAATGGTGGCAGCGGCCAAACGAACTCCGGCTCATGTGATCGGTGATGGGCAATCAACAATTCAGCAGCTGATAGATAAGGTCAACGAGGACCCAAGGAGGGGTTACGGCCATGAAGAAGTACTTACCCAGATCACGGTCAATGATCTGACCAAAACTATTATCGCGGCAAAAGGCTACGGTCTTGATACCGTAATTGATGAAGGTGAAATGCTGGTTCTTAAGGATACGGCCAATTTGAGCACAGGCGGAACAGCAGAAGATGTGACCGATATAGTCCATCCGGCTAATGTTGCCATGGCCGAACGGATTTCAAAGATCATAGATCTTGATATCTGCGGAATTGATGTTATGACCACAGATATTTCGAAGCCTTTATCTGAAACCGGAGGTGCAGTACTTGAAGTTAATGCCGGTCCCGGATTCAGAATGCATCTCGCGCCTACAACCGGATTACCGCGAAATGTAGCGGCACCAGTGATCGATAAGTTATTTCCAATTAAGGGCGATACAGGCCGAATTCCTATTGTTGCTGTAACAGGAACCAATGGAAAAACAACCACAACGCGATTGATTGCCCATATTGCCAAGCTCAAAGGTCACAGGGTAGGGTATACAACCAGTGATGGGGTTTATATTCAAAACCGGCTGCTGATGACCGGTGATTGTACCGGACCGGCAAGTGCAGAATTTGTCCTGAAAGATCCCACCGTGAATTTCGCAGTTCTTGAATGCGCCAGGGGTGGATTGTTAAGAGCAGGTCTCGGATTTAAGAAATGCGATGTTGGAATCGTTACCAATGTTGCCGGTGATCATCTTGGGCTCAAAGGTATACACACCATAGACCAATTGGCAAAGGTTAAAGGCGTAGTCCCTGAAACCGTGCTTCCGGATGGTTATGCTATTTTAAATGCAGACGATGACCTGGTTTATAATATGAGACGAACAGTTGATTGCAATGTCGCATTGTTTTCAATGGATGAAAATAATCCGCGTATTAAAGCCCTGCAACGATTGAACGGGATTACCGGGATTTACGAAAATGGATTCGTAACCATTTGTAAAGGGGAATGGAAGATGAGAGTGATGAGAGCTGATGACATTCCATTAACTTATGGTGGGCGTGCTAAATTTATGATTCAGAATATTTTACCAGCGATTATCGCGGCACATGTACAAGGTATTAGTATAGAGGATACCAAGGCAGCCCTGGAATCTTTTATTCCCTCGCCGTCTCAAACCCCGGGAAGATTGAATTTGTTCAAGTTCAATAATTTCAGTGTCCTACTGGATTATGCCCATAACCCGGCCGGTATGAGGGCTTTGCAGAATTTTACCGATAATCTCGATGCCACTGTCAAAGTTGGTATAATAGCAGGAATAGGCGACAGGCGAATAGAGGATAACAACGAAATGGGAAGTATTGCAGCTGAAATGTTTGATGAGGTCATTATCAGGCAGGACAAGCACCTGAGAGGGAAATCTGAGGATGAATTGATAAAGATGCTGGATGATGGTATAAAAATGAAAGATCCAAACAAGAAAACCATGATTATCCCTTCCGAACGTGAGGCTATAAATTATGCGGTTAAGAATGCCAAAGCGGGGTCGCTTATAATACTATGTAGTGATGTAGTCCCGGATGCGCTGGATTTGGTCACCGAACTCAGAGAGAAGGAGGCCAGGGGAGAATTGGCATTCCCCGATAATGGGAAATAAAAAAAGCCACAACTTGCGTTGCGGCCTTCCTCGAATAATTCATGTATGTAGAAGTATGTTATCTTAACTCATGCGAGTTACTTTTCCTTTGATTTGCAGCGCTCTCATATAGGCCTTTATACTGATGATATCCTCGCTTTTCTGATAGTTGATCATTTTAGTCTGATCATAAGGATTGGAGCTGATAGGCTCAACTTTCCGAAGGACCAAAAAATCCTGCATATCAGTGAAGGAGGAAAATTCAACAACCTCATATTCCGAGTAAGTTATTAAAGAATCCTGCAGCGGAACTTCAGTCGAACCTGAGTTAGACTGGGCGCTTACATTTATACTGAATAATATGATGAACCCTATTATGAACATTTTCTCCATCGCCATAACACTTTTTGTTTGGTTTACAGTCACATGTGTAGCATTTGGTTAGTCCTAAATAAGCTCATCAGGACAGAAAATCTCAATATTTTTGATAAAATGTCATAAAAAATGGATAAGCAGGTCACTGCTGTGTAAAAATGCCGATAAACGGAATGATAAACAGGTAGTTGGAAAAATACAAAAGGAATCCGGTTATCATTGACCACGGCTCCTTTTGCACTCGTCCTACTGTATAGCAATAGAACTCTCAATTATTATATTTGTGTTTTCATGCCTAAACTATTAAGAAGTCTAAACAAATCGGATATCATATTTAGAGGCTATGCCTGCCACAAGTTTAAGATCTGGCGGACCGGGTTCCAGTTTCGATAATTCAGCAAACATTACCTCCAGGCCTGCCGGGAATATACTGAGCAGCACCTTAG
>JABDPL010000191.1 GCA_013042825.1 Flavobacteriaceae bacterium
TAACCTGCCTGGCCGCCTCCTTTAATCCTGAACTTTCAAAAGAATACGGTAATGCTGTAAGCGAGGAGGCCTTGTATAGAGAAAAAGATGTTTTATTGGGACCTGGCGTCAATATTTATCGCACACCGCTCAACGGTCGGAATTTTGAATATATGGGTGAAGACCCATACCTGGCATCGAAAATGGTGGTGCCTTATATCCATGGCGTGCAGCAAAACGGAGTGGCAGCATGCTTGAAACACTATGTCTTGAATAACCAGGAAGTCTGGCGAAACAAAGTGAATGTAAAAATTAGTGATCGTGCTTTGTACGAAATTTACATGCCGGCATTTAAAGCCGGGGTCCAGGAAGGCAAGGTTTGGTCAATCATGGGCGCTTACAACAAATTTGAAGGGCAATATTGTTGTCATAATGAACGACTTCTGAATAAGATTCTTAAGGAAGATTGGGCATTTGATGGCGCCGTGATCACCGACTGGGGTGGAGCAACCAATACTAAGGAGGCTGCTTTATATGGTTTAGACCTGGAAATGGGCTCTCATAGCGACGGGCTCACCGTTTCGGCTAAATATGCTTATGATTATTATTACCTGGCGAATCCCTATCTGGAAATGCTTAAGAGCGGTGAAGTGCCAATAAGTACCCTTGATAATAAGGTCCGGCGGATATTACGACTCATGTTCAGAACCACTATGAATCCTAACCGTGGCTTCGGTGTAATGAATAACCAGGAACATTTAGATGTTGCCAGAAAAATTGGCGGAGAGGGAATTGTATTGCTGAAAAATGAAGGCAACTTCTTTCCAATCGATCCTGTAAAAAATATTACCATAGCTATAATAGGTGAAAATGCAACTAAGCAATTGACACCCGGCGGCGGGTCTTCTGAATTAAAAGCAAAAGATGAGGTGTCTCCTTTACGCGGTATTAAAGAACGATTTAAAAATGCCGAGATCATTCATGCTATGGGATATAATTCAGGCCCTCCGCAATATGGTAAAGTGATTCCGCCGAAACTGGACAATGATTCACTGAAGACCGCTGCAATTTCGGCCGCAAAGCAAGCAGACCTGGTTTTGTTTATTGGGGGACTGAATAAAAACCATTATCAGGACTGCGAAGGTGGCGACCGACTGGATTATGGGCTCCCTTTCGGACAGGATGAATTATTGGATGAAGTGGTTAAAGCCAATCCAAACACCGGAGTGATTTTAATAAGCGGAAATGCAGTTGAAATGCCTTGGCTCGGTAAGATCAAAGGACTGATGCAGGCCTGGTTCCTTGGTAGTCAATCGGGGCATGCCATAGCAGATGTGATAAGCGGTGAAGTGAACCCTTCAGGAAAATTGCCATTTACATTCCCTGTAAAACTGGAGGACAATGCCGCTCACTATTATGGGGAGATCTCTTATCCTGGAATCGACTATGAGCAGGAATACAAGGAAGATATTTTGGTAGGCTATCGCTGGCACGACACCAAAAAGATCAAACCGCAATTCGCTTTTGGTCACGGTCTTTCTTATACCGAATTTCAGTTATTTAACCTCGAAATCAATTCAAACAAATTTGAGAAAGGACAAGCCATAACGTTAAGTTGCTCGGTTCAGAATACCGGTCAGCGACCAGGTGCTGAAGTGATCCAGGTTTACGTTGGCAAGAACAAGTCGAAAGTACCCAGAGCTTTAAAAGAGCTCAAGGGATTTAAAAAGATTTTCCTCGAACCAGGTGCGACTGAGAATGTAGAGATTGCCTTCAATACAAATGACCTGGCGTTTTATGATGAATCCATCTCAGACTGGAGCCTTGAAGAAGGCAGCTACACAGTTTATGTTGGAAATGCTTCAGATAATGTTTCACGTACATTTAAGATCAGGATAAAATAAATTATGATCAGGTTTTTTCGAAAAATTCGACAGCAATTATTTATGGAAAATAGGTTAAGTAAATACACTCTTTACGCCATTGGAGAGATAATTCTTGTTGTTATTGGGATTTTGATCGCTTTGCAGATCAATAATCAAAATGAGTTAAGAAAGGATCGATTATTGACCAATAAGTACCTAGAGGGATTCGCAAGGGACCTGGCATCAGATCGGGCACAATTGGATTCGCTCATTTCCATCAGAAAAAAACAACGAACCAGTGCACAAGCATTGATCCGTTTTATAGAATCAAAAGAATTCGATCTTGACTCATTTTATAATCATTATTATTACATCTTCCCCTTTTACAGATTTAGTCCGAATACCAATACCCTTGAAGAAGTATTAAACAGCTCTCAACTGAGACTAATTACTGACGAAGACATTAAAAACAGATTACTGGAATTAAGAAGTTTATATACAGAAATCAGGCTAAATGAAGAACATGTTTATGAAGACCGAACAGTCTATCTGTACAATGAACGAACTTTAGATCATATAGAATTTAACGGACTTGCTTTAGCCTTAAATAACAAATCTTTTTCTGAAAGTAAGGATGCAGATGTTTACAGAGAGGACGCCAACTATTTTATTGAGGACCGCTATTTTAAAAACTTTTTGAATCTTTTAGATTTCAATTTGGTTTATATCATTCCGAGCCTTGAGAGGGCACAAGGTGATTGTGATTCAATAATCGACCTTATTGAAACAAATTTAAATGATTGAAAATGATCAAATTCTTCCGGCAAATACGATATAAGCTTATGAGTGACCCGCCAGAAGGTACCTTATCGGTGCGGGCAGGAAACAAAACAGGAAGGTACTTCAAATATGCAATAGGAGAAATTTTACTGGTGGTCATTGGAATTCTTATCGCCTTGCAAATCAATAATTGGAATGAAGGAAGAAAGCTTAAAATTGAAGAACGTGAGTTATTGAGTAATTTAGAATTAGAGTTCAACCGGAAGCTATTGGAACTCGAAAATAAAAATGAGGGGAGATTGGAAAATATTGAAGATATCAATCAGTTACTAAAAATCATTTCTGATCAAAATGATGAAATTCCCGAAGCCGATATGATGACTTTACTTGAAAGGATGCCAACCTGGTATTATGTAAATGAAGAATTCAGCATCATAGAAATGCTATTCAATTCAGGAAAAATAAATACAATTTCGAATGATTCTTTAAAAGCCAAACTTATAGCATGGCCGGATAAGATGGAGGAAATGTTTGAGGAACAAAGGGTGTTGAAGGACATTGTAGTTGAAAGGATCAATCCCACTATTCAAAATTACATATCTCAGACTAACTTAATTCATCATTATGCAACAAAATATCCAGACAACTTCACTGGAGAATTGGTAATGAAAAGTCCGTATCCAAATAATTTTCAGGGACTGATCAGAGACAGAACATTTGAAAGTTTGCTTTCATATAAGAAAATGTTTTTAAAAATCAATTATAATGACAGTGAACTACTTATTTCAGATGCCAAGAACATTTTGAAATTAATTAATGAAGAACTTTAGCATGATCAAATTCTTCCGAAAAATAAGGCAAAAGTTACTCACCGATAATAAGTTTTCGAAGTACTTTATTTACGCAATAGGTGAGATTATTTTAGTGGTCATTGGCATTCTTATCGCCTTGCAAATTAATGCCTGGAATACGGACCGGAACAATAACAAACTTGAACAACAATACATCGGCCGATTGATCAATGAACTGAAGGAGGAAATAAATACTTATAACAATCTAAAAGAAGGATTTAAACGACAAAATGAGGCTGTTATTAATTTGCTGAAAATCTGGAATCAACCTAGGAGTATCGCTATAGATACGGCACAATTCTGGAATGATTTCTTTGCTGGAAGCGGCGCCGGACCCTGGCATAAAGATCCGGTGATCTGGACACAATTGGTGCAATCGGGGGAGTTAAAACTGATTACGGATCAATCGGTGATCGAAGCCCTTTTTACTCATTATGCCAATGTAAAACGAACAGCAGATAATTATAACGAATATCCGACTCAAACAACAAATGAAGCCAGGAAACTAATCGCGACCACCTTTGCTGAGAGTGATTTTTTATTAACACCACAGTATGAACAGCGGCAAAAACCACCTGCAAAGGTCATCGACTTGATTTTTACGGACAAAGAAGCGTATCAGGTTGTTTTTGTGCGCGTTGGCATTATTGCAAGAATTCATGTTAATTCTATGGCATCCCTGGCCGGTTCGGCCGAAGACGTGATCAAAATGCTTGAAAAAAACCTAAAGGCTGATGATTAAATTCTTCCGGCATTTTATCAGCGTCAGTTCGAGTGTTCCGAAGGAACGTATCGAGAAATGGCTGCATTCACGCACTTCTCGATACAATTCCGGATTCCCGGAATCACTCGAAGTAACAAAATATAGAAGTAATGATTAAGTTTTTTCGAAAAATTCGCTATCGACTTATGGAAACAGGAAATACCTCCAAGTACCTAAAATACGCCATTGGTGAGATCTTGCTCGTGGTGATTGGCATTTTGATTGCCTTGCAGATCAATAATTGGAATGAAAGCCAAAAAATGGAAAGGAAAGAACAAATTCTTCTTACGCAACTAAAACAAGAATTTGAAGATAATCTCAGGCAGCTTAATGATAAGATCGCTATAAGAAATAGGGTTATTGAGTCTTCTAAGTTTCTATTAAACATGATAGACCAAAAATTAAATTTCCACAATGATACGATTGTGTTCCATTTACAACGAACACTTTATACACCGACTTTTAATACAAATACCAATAACTTTTTTGTCTCTAAGGATATTAATTTACTACAAAATGATTCGTTGAAAAATTTGCTATCACAATGGCCAACCAAAGTGGATGAACTATTTGAAGAGGAAATGGTTTTGCGTGAACACAGAGATAACGAATACATTCCATTTTTAACAAGACATATCCAAGTACGTGATCTATATCAACAAGTAGAGTTGGATTTGGGCATGAAAGATTTAATATATCCTGAAGGGAGTGACGGATTAGACAGTTTAATTGGTAGGACAAACCAACGAAAGAAAATTGACAAACTATTTTTAGTTGAAGACATTGAGGATTATTTAAGCTTTATTACTTTATTCTCAAACATTGGGAATGGCCAATCCGTTCCGTTAAGCAAGCATATTAAGCTTATTCTTGACGAAATAAATGAAAGCATAGATAATCGATAATGATTAAATTCTTCAGAAAAATTCGCTACAATCTCATGGAAACAGGGAAAACAAGTAAATACTTCAAATACGCCATAGGTGAAATACTTCTTGTAGTAATAGGTATTCTGATCGCACTTCAGATTAATAACTGGAATGAAGAAC
>JABDPL010000194.1 GCA_013042825.1 Flavobacteriaceae bacterium
TTTCTTAGAATAGCATACACCTGGATCCCAAAACCGATCAGCACCAGTGCAGGTGCCAGGCGAATGCGCCTGAAATTGAAGATTTCCGGATTAAATACATCTGGATCGTCACTTCCGCCCCCCGCCATAAGAATAAAACCAAGTGCGATGAAACCCAAACCGATAAACATCCATTTATAATTCTCCCTTCCGAAGATGAAGGATTCCCTTGACTCTTGTTTTCTTTTCTGTTCTCCCAAAATATATCTAATCGAATTCAGTAAAAATTATATCGCCTTTTGCTTCAATCTGGGAGATGTGTTCGGAAACAGCAAGACCTCCCATGATCCTGGCTAAGTGCAAAGTAACGGATTTATTCAGAATGGCGTTGTTAAGATCAATTAAATTCAATCCCTGCTGCAGGCCACGGTTAATGTAAAAGTGATCGCCATTCTCACTATGAACTGCGATGTCGTATGACGAGCCTTCCGTTATTCTGATGATCCTGGAATCAACGATCTCGCAATCCTCAGGTCCGGGCTTATCAATAACACAGGAGCAAAGCAATATTAAGATTCCAAAACCGCCTGAAATTGAGAAAATGGATTTTACAGCCATAATTTATCGCTGTTGAATATTAATAATACAGACGTTCAGTCTTTAAATTTAGAAAACGCTGTGTGGCAAAATAGGTGCTGATCCATGAGATAAGAACCCCAAGCAAAAATATGGTGATAAACAAACCTCCCAATAAAATGGGTTTCTGTAAAAGGTTTAATTCCGGGAAAGTCTGATCTACGTAGTACAGCACGACGGCCATGCCGATCATGGCAACAATGGCACCGATTATTCCAAGGCGTACACTTCTAAAAATGAAGGGCCTTCGTATAAATCGTTTGGTTGCCCCAACCATCTGCATGGTTTTAATGATGAATCGCTTGGAGTAAACGGCCAGCCTGATCGAACTGTTGATCAAAAGAACAGCGATAACAGTAAATACAGCACTTATAACCAACACCCAAAAACTAATGCGCCTCACATTGCTATTCATGACAGCTACCAGATCTTTGTCGTAGCGCACATCTTCAACATAGGATTTTGTAATGGTGGCACTGGCTATTTCATCAAGCTTTTCTTCGGTTACGAAATCGGCCTTCAAATTGACTTCGATGGAATTCTGCAAAGGGTTGTAACCCACGTCATCAAGGAAATCATCACCGTATTCACCCTTCATGAACTCGGCGGCCTCATCTTTTGAAACATATCGGGTCTCTTTGATAAAACTCGACAGCGAAAGACTTTTCTGCAATTGAGCGATCTCTACCGGCTTGGCTGAATCGTTCAGATAAATGGTCATGACCACCCGTTCCTTGAAATTATCGGATATGGTTTTGGCATTTAAAACCAACATGCCCAAAATCCCGAGCAGGAATAAAACAAGAGCGATACTTAAAACTACTGAGAAATAGGAGGAGAGCAGTCGCCTTTTCTGATGTCTTTCATATGCTGAACTCATAGCAACCTTATTGATGATGTAAAAATAAAAAAGTAAATTTATTCTACACATAATAACAGCTACTTATGAGAATTGTTGTTTTCGGCGCAGGAGGAGTTGGTGGGTTTTTTGGTGGAAAATTGGTTCAGGCAGGTCATGACGTGACCTTTGTTGCAAGAGGAAAGCACCTGGACGCCATTCAACAGAGAGGACTTCAGGTTAAAAGTATAAACGGGGATTTTAAAGTGGAGGCCAATGCAGTTGAATCCTTAGATGGCCACCAAAGTGCAGACCTTGTTTTGATTTCGGTTAAATCTTTGCAGCTGGAGGATGCCGCTGAGGCGATAAAGCCGGTGATGAATCGTGATACTTCTGTATTGCCTCTTCTGAATGGTGCAAATATCGCCGACAGATTATCTGAAATAATACCTCCCGGACAGGTAGTGGCGGGATTATGCCGCATTGTAAGTCGCATTGAATCGCCGGGGGTCATCGACCATTTTGCTTTTAAAAAACCTGAGATCATTTTCGGACTGTATGATGGACGCACAAACGCAAGGCTGAAGATGATCAAATCAATGTTTGATGCAGCGGGCATCGATAATAAATTATCAACGAACATCCGGCTCGATATCTGGAAAAAATTTCTTTTCATAACCATGGTTAGTGGTATGGGAGCATTAACGCGCAGTACATTCGGCCTGATGCGTGAGGACGAGCATATCAGAAGCCTTATTTACCAAACGGCAAGTGAGATCGTAAGTATTGCCAACAATATGGGCATCGGCCTGGATAACACCGATATTGAAAAAAGCTTTAAAGCTATCGATGGAACGCTTTATGATACTACGGCATCAATGCAGCGGGATATTATGGCCGGACGGCCAAGTGAACTCGACAATTTCAACGGATACATTGTTCAAATGGGAAAGGAATTACATTTGAACACCCCAGTCAATTCCTTGATCTATCATTGCCTGTTTCCCCAGGAAAAACGAGCAAGAGAATTATCGAGCCAGTGATAGTTTTGCGGGTCTGCTTATAAGGTAAACACCCCCGATTACCAGTATACAACTCAATACTTTAACCAGGGTTATGTCCTGGGCATATTGATCATTATTGAGCAGGTAGGCATAAACAGAAACCATGATGAAGCTAACGGCTGGTTGAAGATATACATAACTACTGCTTACCGAAGGCGACACGTAATTCAATGCATAGATATTGAATAAATATGCGAGGAATGTCGTTCCCACCACAACATAGATAACTGCCATGTATGTACTGGTATCAAATGCTGAAAAATCGGTTTGAAGTAGATCCCCTGCTCCAATTGGGATCACAAAGACCAATCCAAATAAGAACACCCAGCTTATAACCGTGAGTGCGTGATATTTTGCCATAAGTGGTTTCACCAGCACAAGATAAAGGGCGTAGGAGGTGGTATTGATAAGGACGAAAACATTGCCCAGAAAGGAACTCGTCCCGCCAGAATCCTTGCCTACAGAAACCAGTAAAACCGCCCCTATACCGCCGATGACGAGTCCGGCTATTTTGTTGGTGGTAATCTTCTCTTTCAGAATGAGCATACTGAATATCAGGACCATAACAGGAATTGCTGTTATAATGATGGATGCATCGATGGGTGAGGTCAGGTTTAAGCCGTTGAAAAAGAACATTTGGTTTGTTGCTACACCCAATAGACCACAAAGCAACAGGCGCAAGAGATCCTTTTTTTCAACTTTTTCCCGGATAAAGAATCGGATAATCCAGAACAAAAGAGAGGCCCCGATAATTCTGATCAGCACAAAAGCTGACGGTCCGATTTTATCGGGCATTACTCCCTTGGCGATGAGATAATTTGCACCATAGATGAGATTAGCACCAAACAGGGCCAGATGCGCTGAAAGAATCTTATTTTTCAATGGAAATCAAATGATAGGAACAGTTTCGGAATCAAAAGTAAAGGTTTTTTGGTTCATACAATAAAACGTAAATTTGTCGCTTCATACAGAGGTGTCATGAGGTATAACTTTAACGAGATCGAACAGCGCTGGCAGGAGTATTGGGCAAGGAATCAAACCTTTAAGGCTGAGAACAATTCCGATAAACCCAAGTACTATGTCCTGGATATGTTTCCTTATCCCAGCGGGGCAGGTTTGCATGTAGGTCATCCGTTAGGATATATAGCTTCCGACATCTGTGCCCGTTACAAAAGGCACAAGGGATTTAACGTACTTCATCCCATGGGATATGATAGTTTTGGTTTGCCTGCTGAGCAATATGCTATCCAGACCGGTCAGCACCCGGCCATTACTACCGAAAAAAATATCAATACTTACAGGAGGCAGCTGGACCAGATCGGGTTTTCGTTCGATTGGTCAAGGGAGGTCAGGACGAGTGACCCGAAATATTATAAATGGACACAGTGGGTGTTCATTCAGTTATTTGATTCCTGGTATAATCTTGATAGTGATACGGCAGAACCTGTAGCGGCTTTAGTCGAACGATTTCAGAAAAACGGGAATTTAGATGTGCAGGCGGCCTGTGATGAAGATACACAGTCTTTCACCTCTGAAGATTGGCGAGCCTTTTCCGAGGAAAAACAGCAGAAAATACTGCTGAAGTACAGGTTGACTTACCTGGCTGAAACCGAGGTGAACTGGTGCCCTGAATTGGGCACAGTTCTGGCGAATGACGAGGTGGTTAATGGTGTTTCCGAAAGGGGCGGCCATCCGGTTATCAGGAAAAAGATGACTCAGTGGATCATGCGGATCACAGCCTATGCTGAGCGATTGCTGCAAGGACTCGAGAAGATCGACTGGCCCGAGTCATTAAAAGAAAGCCAGAGAAATTGGATTGGCAAATCTACCGGTGCCACTGTGCGTTTTAATTTAAAAGCGCATAATGATATCATCGAGGTTTTCACCACCAGGCCAGATACCCTTTTCGGCGTAAGCTTTATGACCCTGGCCCCGGAGCATAAATTGGTCAGGGAAATAACTACCGAAGGTCAACGGGCTGAAGTTGAGGCCTACATAGAAGCCACTTCAAGGAGAAGCGAACGCGACCGTATGGCTGATGTAAAAACGATTTCCGGGGTGTTTACGGGGGCCTATGCCCAGCATCCATTCACTAAAAAACCAATCCCTATCTGGATCGGCGATTATGTCCTCGCGAGCTATGGAACTGGTGCAGTAATGGCCGTACCGTCGGGCGATCAGCGCGATTGGGATTTTGCCAGGCACTTCGGAATTGAGATTCCGAATATTTTTAAGGGTGTTGATATCAGTGAATCAGCGTTTGCCGATAAAGAAAATACCGTAATAACAAACAGTGACTTTCTTGACGGTTTAAACTATAAACAGGCCGTTGCACGGGTGATAGAGGAATTGGAAGCAATAGGTCAGGGAGCAGGTAAAATCAATTACAGGATCAGGGATGCGGTTTTTAGTCGCCAGCGTTACTGGGGAGAACCATTTCCCATCTACTATAAGAATGGTCTGCCACATTTAATCGGAGTTGAGCATTTGCCGTTGTTGCTGCCTGAAGTTGAAAAATATTTACCGACGGAAAGCGGCGAACCACCCCTGGGCAGGGCGAAGACCTGGGCCTGGGATATTGAAAAAAATGAAATTGTAAGCAATGAGTTAATCGATGGCGAGACTGTTTTCCCGTTGGAATTGAACACCATGCCGGGATGGGCGGGAAGCTCGCAGTATTTTAACCGCTACATGGATTCGGGCAATGATGAAGCCATCTTTTCACAGGATGCCATTAACTACTGGCAACAGGTAGACCTTTACATCGGCGGAAGCGAGCATGCAACAGGGCATTTATTATACTCGAGGTTCTGGCAGAAATTCATGTATGATCGCGGTTATGTGCCGTTTGATGAATACGCGAAAAAACTGATCAACCAGGGGATGATATTGGGGACCAGTGCATTTGCGCATCGCTTGGAAGGAGAAAATAAGTTTGTTTCGGCCGATATGATCAAGGATAAAACTACGCAACCCATACACGCTGATGTAAATATAGTAAACGCATCAGATGAATTAGACCTGGATGCATTTAAGACTTGGAGGCCTGAATTTGCCGATGCTGAATTTGAATTAAATACTGAAGGATCGTTTAAGGTTAGCCGGGATGTAGAAAAGATGTCAAAGTCTAAATACAATGTGGTCAACCCCGACGACATTATCGAACGCTACGGAGCAGACAGCCTGCGTATGTATGAGATGTTCCTCGGGCCGCTTGAGCAGTATAAGCCCTGGAATACCGCAGGGATCACCGGTGTGCATAGTTTCCTGAAAAAATTATGGCGATTGTACGCAGATGATAACGGACTCAGGGTTACCGATGTTGAACCTTCCAAAGACAATTTGAAAACACTGCACCGGACAATTAAAAAAGTGGAGGAGGATATCGAAAATTTTTCATTCAATACCAGTGTTTCAAATTTTATGATCGCGGTAAATGAATTATCTGCTCAGAAATGTCATTGCCGGGCCATATTGGAGCCCTTGCTCATTTTGATTTCACCATATGCGCCGCATATTTCAGAGGAATTATGGAATCAGTTAGGGCATGAGAAAAGTATTGCCTATGAGGTGTTTCCCGAGTTCGATGCATCCTATCTAGTTGAATCGACCAAGACCTATCCTATTTCCTTTAACGGCAAGATGCGTTTTACCATGGAGCTTTCTTTGGACCTTTCAAAAGAGGAAATAGAAAAAGCTGTAATGGCACATGATAAAACTCAGGAGCAATTGTCGGGAAGGACGCCCAAGAAAGTCATAGTGGTTCCGGGTAAAATCGTGAACATCGTTGGGTAATATCGATGGTATAGAGGTCATTGGTTTGATTGCAGCTGTACTGACTACTGCAGCCTTCCTTCCTCAGGTTTACCACACGCGTAAGTCGAAAGACGTTTCCGGGTTATCCTTTCCCATGTTGCTCATGTTTTTTGTGGGTGTGACCCTCTGGCTTATCTACGGCTTTTACAAGGATAGTCCGGCGCTTATTTTTGCAAATTCAATAACCATTGTTTCGGTCTGCCTGCTCATAATCTTTAAGGTAAGATATCATAACCGGAAGCGCTGAAACCCGACAATTTGTCTTAACAAAAGATTGGCGCATTTTTTGCCACAATTAAATTAATTTTAAAACAAAAATAAAATTATGGGAATAGGATTTGGATACTATGTTCTGATCGGCGGGATTATGCTGATCAGCTGGTTGGTCAGTTCAACATTAAAAAGAAAATTCACTCAATACTCGAAGATACATCTGCGAAATGGCATGAGCGGCGCTGAGATAGCCGAGAAAATGCTTGCAGATCATGGGATTTCTGATGTTCAGGTTATTTCGACTGCCGGTCGGTTAACCGACCATTACAATCCGAAGAACAAGACGGTTAACCTTAGCGAAACGGTCTATAATCAGCGCAATGCAGCTGCGGCAGCTGTGGCTGCACATGAATGTGGACATGCGGTTCAGCATGCACAGGCCTATGCCTGGTTGCAAATGCGTTCTTCTCTTGTTCCAGTGGTAAGTGTATCTTCCGGAATGTCGCAGTGGCTTATCATCGGTGGACTAATTCTGGGTGGTGCAGCTGGTGTTGGCCTCGGATGGTGGGTTGCCGTAGCCGGATTGATCATGATGGGACTTGCAACCTTGTTTAGTTTTATAACCCTGCCTGTTGAATATGATGCCAGTAACCGGGCCTTAGCCTGGCTTGAGAATAAGCATATGGTTTCACGGGAAGAGTATAAGGGAGCTGAAGAGGCTTTAAAATGGGCCGCAAGAACCTACCTGGTAGCAGCTATTGGCGCTTTGGCATCTCTTGTTTACTGGGCCCTGCAGGTCTTTGGAAACGATTGATAAGAAAACAGAAACTCCCGTAACCGGGAGTTTTTTATATTTTGATCTGACGATCGATCTGTTGCTGAAGTGAGATAAAAGTCTCGGTTCGGGAAACGCCGGATATCGACTGGATTTCCTTATTCAAAATATGCATGAGATGTTCATTATCCTTGCACAGAACCTTGATCAGAATACTCCAGTCGCCCGTGGTATAATGGCATTCAAGAACCTCGGGAATTCGTTTCAATTGTTTGACAGCCTCAGGATTATTTGCAGCTTTATCGAGAAAGATCCCAACAAAAGCCATTGTTGTATACCCTAATATCCTCGGATTGATCACGAATTTGGATCCTGCTAGCAACCCGGATTTCTCCAATTTTCTCAACCGTTGATGAATAGCGGCTCCCGATACGCCAACGTTGCGGGCAATCTCAAGAATAGGCGTTCTGGCATCTGCCATTAATGCGCGAAGAATCTTTTTATCGATTCCATCGATCTGAACATTTTGATTTACAACCTTCATCCGATATTTTTTTACTGTTTATAGCACAAAAATAATAATTTGGTTTCAAAATGTTAGATTAATTAGATATTTAATGGATTATAACCGTAATATGTAACTTTTTTCTCGTTGAAAATAATACCATAGGTCTTCAATTCAGCAAGAATCGGTTGATATATTTCTTTGGTTATCGGGATCTGAACGCCGGGAGTTTTGATCTTACCCTGAAGAATATCAATGGCTGCAATGGCTACCGGAAGGCCAACGGTTTTGGCCATGGCTGTATAGGTTTGATCCTCTCCAAGAGTGACCATGGTTGAATCGACCTGATATTTCTTACCGTCCTTTTCGTAGCCGATTATATGGTACATGACAATCATATCTTTATCTTCTGAGGCCAAGCTCCAGCTATCCATCAATATCTTCTGAAGGATCTGGGCTGGGGTGGCATCCTTTAATGCCACCTGTTTATCCGAATTAAAAATATCGAGTTCTTCAAATTTATCCCAGATGATATCATCCTGATCGATATTCATTTGATGTCTGAATTTTAGTTCAACCGAATCGGTGGGGCTGTAAGGCAGGAAGGAGTTGACAAAATCACGATAGCTCATATTTTCACTGCCCTCCATCGTATAACTGTCGTCTGTCATCCCAAGTTGCACAAAAATGTTCCATGCTCTGCTGAAACCCACGCGCCTGATCGTACCGCGATAGAGGGTTTTGATGTCGTCTAAACCATAATCGTGCTGATATTTCAGGGAATCCCGGTTGGCATAGGCTTCAAATCTCCCAAAATCTTCTACATCAAGGAATTCAGTTCTACGGAAGAGCCTATGATAGGGAATGTACTTATAGGTGCCCTCCTGCAGGAATTTAGCTGCACCACCCTGACCTGCAACCACTACATTTCGTGGGTTCCAGGTAAACTTATAATTCCAGAGGTTATCGTCATTTTCCGGAGCGACCAGTCCGCCGGTGAACGATTCAAACAAAATGATCTTGCCACCCTCATCTCGTATCCTGTCGATGACCTGCATGGCACTCATGTGATCGATGCCGGGATCAACTCCAATTTCATTCATAAAAACAAGACCCTTCGATACAGCATCCTCATGAAGAGCTTTCATCTCCCGGCTCACATAAGAGGCGGTAACCATATGCTTCGAGTAGCGTATGCAATCGCGAGCAACTTCCATATGAAAACGAGCCGGGAGCATGGAAATCACGATATCGGAGGCTTGAATGGCTTCCGAACGCGATTGCTCATCAAACACATCC
>JABDPL010000195.1 GCA_013042825.1 Flavobacteriaceae bacterium
GTCCACAGGTTCCTACGGCGCCAAAAACAGCCCCGATAACGGTCATTTTTATATCGGCATTAGGTGTTACGATTATGGCATTATTTCCACCCAACTCCAGTAAAGCTCTTCCCAGTCGCTCACCCACTGTACGCCCCACTATCTTTCCCATTCGTGTTGAACCGGTTGCCGAGATCAAAGGAATACGCGTATCGGTGGTCATCATTTCTCCAACACGGTAATCCCCGTTGATCAAACATGAAATGCCTTCCGGAAGTGCGTTTGCCTTGAAAACTTCGGCTGCTATTCTCTGGCAGGCAACACCGCACAAAGGTGCCTTTTCCGAAGGTTTCCAGACACATACATCACCACAAACCCATGCCAGGGCAGTGTTCCATGACCAAACGGCCACCGGAAAATTAAATGCCGAGATAATCCCAACAATACCAAGAGGATGGTATTGCTCGTACATGCGATGACCGGAACGCTCACTATGCATGGTGAAGCCGTGAAGTTGTCTGGATAAGCCAACGGCAAAATCACAGATATCGATCATCTCCTGTACTTCACCAAGGCCTTCCTGATAGGATTTTCCCATTTCATAGGAAACCAGTTTCCCCAACGGTTCTTTTACTTCTCTGAGTTTATCTCCGAACTGCCTGACGATCTCACCGCGTTTTGGAGCGGGCATTTTACGCCAAACCTTAAAGGCTTCAGCAGCCGTATTTATTACCTTTTCATAATCTTCTTTTGTAGTTGATCGAACAGCTCCTATCAATTCACCATCTACAGGTGAACGACTTTCGATCAGTCCCCCATTGGAAAACCAATCTGAACCGGTTGAACTGCCTTCATTAACCGATTCAACCCCAAGGGTTTTTAATACTTCTGAAATGCCGAAATCAGTGCCGACTGCTTCCATATTGTTTATTGTTTTTTATTGTAAAAATGTAATGCGAAGATACTAATTTATTAGGGGACAACATTTAGATTACGCTGTGAAAATGCTACCTTTAGCAGGTCATTTAAAGTTCATCATTATGAATCGGATTATTCCCATCCTTCTGAGTTTATGTTTTATAATCTCTTGTAAAAATGTTGAAAAAGATGTTGCTGTAGAAAGCGACTCATCACAAAATACAATGGTAGCTGATAAGGCTGACTTTGCCATAGTCATACATGGTGGGGCTGGTACGATTCTGAAGAAAAATATGACCGCCGAAAAGGAAGCCGCTTATAAGGCTATACTCGAGGAGGCTATACGAACAGGGTATGAAATTCTGAACAGCGGAGGAAGCAGCCTTGACGCTGTTACAAAAACCATCAATATTATGGAGGACTCACCGCTGTTTAACGCCGGTAAGGGCTCGGTTTTTACCAATGCTGAAACCAATGAGCTCGATGCTTCCATAATGGACGGCAAAACCCTCAATGCAGGAGCTTCCGCAGGAACTACAAACGTTAAAAACCCAATTGACCTGGCTCGCGCGGTTATGGATAACTCACCTCATGTTATGATGGCTGGAGCAGGCGCCGAGCGCTTCGCTCAGGAACAAGGTCTCGAACTTGTTGACCCGTCTTACTTTTATACCGAATCGCGATTTAAAAGTCTTCAACGCATCAAAGCCACTGAAAAAGTTGAACTCGACCATGACGATAAACAGGCTTTTTATGATCCGTCTATCAAGGATCATAAATTCGGAACCGTCGGATGTGCAGCTCTGGATAAGAACGGGAATTTAGCAGCCGGCACCTCAACAGGTGGCATGACGAATAAACGCTGGGGACGTGTGGGTGATGCACCCATAATAGGTGCAGGTACTTATGCCAACAACGCCACTTGTGCGGTTTCCAGTACCGGCTGGGGCGAGTATTTTATAAGGGCAATGGTGGCTCATGATATTTCGGCGCTTATGGAATATAAAGGCTTGAGCCTTGCCGAAGCAGCCCGGACGGTCATTCATGATAAAGTAGGAGGCCTCGGTGGTGACGGTGGAATAGTTGCAGTTGATAAATCGGGAAATATGGTTTTCGAGTTCAACACCGCCGGTATGTACCGTGCATCGATGAATGATCAGGGCGAACTTACCATCAAGATCTACAGGGAGTAGCAGTTATTTTTAAGATAGAATTAACGCCCTACTAAAATCCCTACTCAAATTTCTAGCCGTAGTTAATTATAGAGGATTTCTATTAATCCTGAGTAATTAATACTTAAAATCATTATTCATCATGAAAAATCTACTGCTATTCGTCATTCCCCTGCTAATAAATTTCTCCGCCAATGCTCAGTCACAGCAATATGTAGCTGCCGAAAACGGATTGTTCACCCGGGTTTCACCCGATCGCGGCGCACGATCATTGATGAAGCTGAATTATGGAACAAAAGTTGAAATCATCGAAAGAACAGGGCTTCGTCTTGACATTCTTGACGGCGGTGAAAAGGTTTCGGGTGAATGGGTAAGAGTAAATGCCTATACGCCATACGATCTGGTTCAGGGTTATGTGTTTGATGCGTACCTCACAGCAGAGGTATTGGAGCCGACGTCAGTGGTTAACTTCGAAAATATCACCTTGACCTTTCATAATCTGGAACTCTGGGAGACCGAATCCCAATCCTGGGAAGCCAAGCAAAACAAGATCAAATACTACACGGAGCTTGGCGTAACTCCTGAAAACAAAAAAATCACGATTAATGTCAAGATTCCATATAAGCGCCTGGCTATCTACCAGGCCTACGAGACCAGTGTAAGCATAATGAATGAAGGGCCGCATTGCGATCTGTTAGATTGGAAACATTTTCACTCAACCTGGATTCCTATAAAATATGAAGCGGATCATTATTTTACTCTGGGCTACGATCAGAAGGACTGGACAAAATTCGTTCCTTTTGAAATTGAGGAATTGAAGGCTGAGGTTAGAGAGCACTGTGGAGAGGAGTATTTAAGACTTATCGAAAACCCGGAAGGTTCTAACTCAGCAGCATCCATCTCTATCAGTACGATTTATATAAAGATCGTCATGATCGATATGAATGACAATCCCATCGAACGCATAATCGCCTTCGAGATTCCCATGGGCTGTTGAAGCCTTATGCTTTTTGATAGACTATTTTCATATCTTGTTTGAGACTTAAGCGTTTTTTAAGATCAAATTCACTTCGATATACTATGGAAACAATCTTTTCCAAACATTCGTATTATGCTGTTATCTTCACTTCTGAATTGAACCCGTCGATCACAGGATATCATGACATGGCAGTTAAAATGGAAATGCTTGCGAAGCAACAGGATGGTTTTCTCGGTATTGAAACGGCCAGGACCGACATCGGAATAACCGTGAGTTACTGGCGTGATGAGGCTTCTATAAAGACCTGGAAAGCCCAGCTTGAACATCGGCTTGCACAAGATCTCGGCAGAGTGCAATGGTATAAATGGTATCGGGTTCGCGTATGCAAGGTTGAACGGGAATACGGATTTGGGTCATAGGAGTGAAAACCTTTAGTCACAGTAAGTTTAACGGTCATTTATTTCTGAAAAAGATTCAGGCTGTTGACCCGGAATTTTGCCATCAGGTTTTTCCATTTGCTAGAAAGCGCTTCTAAGAAC
>JABDPL010000197.1 GCA_013042825.1 Flavobacteriaceae bacterium
GCCCATGCGTGATGGTATTCGACTGGCAACCGACATCTACAGGCCGAAAACCGATAAAAAAGTTCCGATAATTTTTTCAAGAACGCCTTATAATTTTAACTCCTGGGGCGATGGTAAACGCCGTACAAGGGCGGCCCAGCAAGCGCTTGAAGCTGTGAAACGAGGGTATGCCCTCGTGGTTCAGAACGAACGCGGACGATACTATTCAGAAGGCGAATGGGACATACTGGGCGTGCCGCTCACCGATGGTCATGATGCCTTTAGTTGGATGAAAGATCAATCCTGGTCAAATGGAAAAATCGGAACCTATGGCTGCTCGTCAACAGCAGAATGGCAAATGGCTGTTGCAGCTCTCGATCATCCGGCTCATGCGGCTATGGTTCCACAGGGCTATGGCGCCGGCGTAGGGCGCGTAGGTGATTATTTCGAGCAGGGAAACTGGTATCGCGGTGGAGCCGAGCAAATGCTCTTTTTTGCCTGGTTATACGGTGTGGAGCACGATAAATTCAAACCGAGAATTCCCGCTGGCGCTACACAGGAGGATCTCATTCGAATTAGCCGTTTTTATGACCTGGCTCCTGAAAATCCACCGGTTGACATGTCTGTGGCATTAAAACATCTTCCCATACAAGACATTTTAAAAAATATAAATGGTAAGCGGGAAATCTTTGATAAGATGATCAGGCGAAAACCCAATGACCCGGATTGGTATTCAGGGGGTCTGTACCATGATAATATGGATTTTGGTGTTCCCAGTTTTTGGTTTGCCTCATGGTATGATGTTTCTATTAGTCCGAATATCGCCCTTTTCAATCATGTACGAGAAAATGCCAAAGATGCTGAGATCAGGGATAATCAATATTTGGTTATTGCGCCTACACTGCATTGCGGATATACCCGGGCCACCGAAAATACAATTGTTGGAGAACGCAGTGTTGGAGATGCCCGGCTCAATTACGATGAGCAGATCTATGCCTGGTTTGACCTCTGGTTGAAAGATGAGAAAAATGGTTTCAAGGAAAATACCCCCAGGGTTCAATACTATACAATGGGTATGAACCAATGGCAGTCGGCTGAGTCATGGCCACCTGAAAACATCGAAATGATCACTTATTACCTCAATTCCCGGGGGAATGCCAATAGTCTTGATGGTGATGGATCGCTTTCAAGAACAGTTCCTGATCAGGATTATCCAGATACCTATATATATGATCCCATGAATCCCGTTACCTCGTACGGTGGCAATGTGTGCTGTACAGGGAATGCTGTGAAAGGCGGTGCATTCGACCAACAACAGATGGAAAAGCGAAAGGATATTCTGGTTTATACCACAGATTATCTCGAAAAAGACATAGAGGTTTCTGGCTTCATTGAATCAACCTTCTATGTATCCTCAGATGTGAAGGATACCGACTTTACTATTAAACTGGTAGATGTTTATCCTGATGGCACAGCCTATAACCTGGATGAAACCATTCAACGCGCCCGATACCGGGATGGCTATGAGAAGGAGGTTTTCATGGAAGAAGGCGAGATATACAGGATCGATCTTACGCCCATGGCAACAAGTAACCTGTTTAAAAAGGGACACCGAATACGAATTGAAGTCTCGAGCAGTAATTTTCCGAGGTTTGCTCGAAATCTGAATACAGGGGGAAATAATTATGATGAATCGGAGGGGATAGTCGCGAAGAACAATATTCATCATTCCGATGTTTTTCCTTCTCAGATCCGACTTCCAATTAAGCAGAATTAAGTAAAAAATAATCAGTAATAATACACACAGTTAAAATGAAAATAATTTCAAGACAACTATTTAATCTTTTAGCGATTCTATTGATCGCACTTACCGTTAATGCACAGAAAATGGATGATAAGACCTTCAGCGGTCTGGAATTCAGAAATATAGGACCGGCCATGACTTCCGGTCGTATCGCTGATATCGCCATCCATCCGGAAAATGAGAATGTATGGTATGTTGCAGTTGGGTCCGGTGGGGTTTGGAAGACTATGAATTCCGGAACCACATGGAAACCGATTTTCGATTCCCAGTCAACCTATTCAATAGGCTGCCTGACAATCGATCCTAATAATCCGCATACGATCTGGGTTGGAACAGGAGAGAATGTAGGCGGACGGCACGTGGCTTTTGGTGAAGGTATATTTGTGAGTCATGACGATGGTAAATCCTGGAAGAACATGGGATTGAAAGACTCAGAGCATCTGTCGAACATCATCGTTCATCCCGGGAATCCCGATGTAATTTGGGTGGCATCTCAAGGCCCACTTTGGAGTAAGGGCGGTCAGAGAGGGATATATAAATCTACTGACGGCGGGAAATCCTGGGTGAGAACCCTCGGTGATAACGAATGGGTTGGTGCTACAGATATTGTTATTGATCCCATGAATCCCGATGTGCTTTACGCGGCAACCTGGCAAAGGCAACGCACAGTTGCTGCCTATTTAGGGGGTGGCCCGGGTTCGGGTATTCACAAGAGTGTTGATGGCGGTGAGACCTGGACCGAATTAACAAATGGAATTCCAAAATCGAATCTCGGCAAAATCGGGTTGGCCATTTCACCATTCAACAACGATATTATCTATGCGGCAATCGAACTCGACAGGACCGAAGGTGGTCTGTACATGTCGACAAATCGCGGAGCCTCCTGGAATAAGCAATCGGATATGGTTTCCGGTGGAACGGGGCCGCACTATTACCAGGAACTGTATGCTTCACCTCATCAGGAGGGTCGCTTGTACCTGATGAATAATTACGTATTGATTTCCGATGACCATGGTAAGACCTACCAGAGAATGAACGAGAGAAACAAACATGTTGATAGTCATGCTATGGCATTTAAATCTTCCGACCCGAATTATGTGCTTTTCGGCACTGATGGTGGGTTATATGAGAGTTTCGATTTAACCAAAAGCTGGAAATATTTTAGAAATCTTCCCATTACCCAGTATTATAAGGTGGCGGTAGATGATGCTGTTCCGTTCTATCATGTTTATGGTGGAACTCAGGACAATGGATCTCATGGCGGACCCTCCCAAACGATGAGTTCCAGTGGCATTAGAAATGATGACTGGTGGAAAACCCTTGGTGCTGATGGTCATCAATCGGCAACCGAACCCGGAAATCCGGATATCACTTATGGTGAATTTCAACAAGGTGTATTATGGCGTGTAGATCAAACAACTCGCGAAACTGTTTTTATTCAGCCACAGCCGGGTGAAGGTGATCCATATGAACGCTATAACTG
>JABDPL010000198.1 GCA_013042825.1 Flavobacteriaceae bacterium
TTTCTGTTCAGGCGAATAATGCCATTGAAACCATGGCTGACTTGAGACCAGGTAGCCATCTTCATCCACTATATGATCGCAGCCCGGTCGTAAACAAACTTCATTCAACCAGAAGGTATCATCGTCCATAAAGAAACCTGTTGAAGCAAAAATACAGATGGCTTTCAGATTGTAACCCCTGGTTTTCCTCACCTGAGCGAAGGTATGATCGGCTGGAATGATTGAGCTTCGTATCTTCATTTGGATTACGCCCACCAATATACAAAAAGGAGCTGAAGACCCGTAGAGAAAATCATCCAAACCAGGCTTATTATTTAGCGTTTCTTGCGGCCTAGGATCCGATAATCAATGAGTTAATAAAATTTCATTGGATCAACCAAATCAAAAGTCTGAAATAAATGATATATTTCGGTAGACTTACATTCCAAAATCAGATCAGCAGATCTTGAAATCACGGTTAAAAATAGCCATTTATTCAGGTGCTATACCCAGCACCACATTTATCGAACATTTGATACATGAAGTTGCCAAGCATCATGAGGTATTACTATTTGGAAATATCAAAGAAACGCCCAGCTACGCGAATAAAAATATAAAGATCATTTCAACGCCTTACTCAAAATGGCAATACATCCCATTAACCCTATGGCGTATGATGCGACTTCTTTTCACTCATCCAGGGCGGATAGCAGCCGCTTACAAACGCGCAAAGGAATATCCGACAACTTATCTCAAGGTCATACGATTTACCCGCTATATCGCTGTTCTGTTATATGCTCCCGATATATTTCATCTGCAATGGGTAAGGCGAATTGAGCGATGGACATTTTTAAAAGACGTCTATGATTGCAAGATCATGCTGAGCCTGCTTGGAACACAAATAACCATTGCCCCTGAGAATGATCCTGCTCTGGCGAAGGCCTATTCCGATCATTTCCCAAGGGTAGACGAGTTCAACGCCGTTTGTTCTTATACAGCAGGGCTCTCCTTAAAATATGGGGCTGATCAAAACCGGGTTCAGATCAGACGTATCCCAATATCGTCGGGCGCATTCGAGCGTTTTCGCATTCCTGGTCCGATCGATGGAAATCCCTTAAGGATAGTTTCAGTGGGACGGTTTGATTGGGTTAAAGGCTATCGCTATGGAATCGATGCCATAAAAATACTGACAGATAAGGGGATTTCAGTAGAATATACCATCATAGCCCAGGGGGAACAACAGGAGGAATTGCTTTTCCAGGTACATCAGTTAGGATTAACCGATATCGTAAAATTTAAACCGGGACTCGACCAGGAAACCTTATTCCCAGAACTACAGCATCATGATGCGTTGCTGCTTCCCAGTGTATCAGAAGGAATTTCAAATGCAGCCGTTGAATGCATGGCCCTGGGGATTCCGGTGGTTGGAGCCAATTGCGGCGGTATGAATGAGATTATCATTAACGGCGAAAGTGGCTGGCTCGTTCCTGTGAGAAATCCTCAGGCCTTTGCAGAGGCCTTAGAGAACCTGTTAGGAACAACTCCTGAGGACATGGAATCCATCATAAGGCGTGCCAATCAAATCGCCCGTGATCAATTCAATATGTCTGACCGGGTTGATGAATTTGTTCGGTCGTACGAACAACTGGCTAATCATGTTATAAGTTGAAAGAATGAAGGACAAGAATCAATCACATAAACGACTGCGAATTGCCATTTTCTCAGGTTCTATCCCAAGCACAACCTTTATCGAGCATTTGATCGAAAGCCTGTCTGAGTTTCATGACATCTATCTCTTCGGTACGCGTTCTAAAATAGTTAGTTATCCGGCCTCTACTATTTCGATCTATGCCACACCAAAATCACACTGGAGGAATCTTTTTGTGAGTTTTATCCGGACTGTCCATCTCGGTTTATCCAATCCTTCCGGCTTGATTAAGCTTATCAGGGAAGTAAAGACCTATAAAAGCACATACAGCCGCTGGATCTGGTATACCAAGTTTCTGCCTATCATACTGCATCGCCCGGACATTCTGCATATTCAATGGGCCAAGAACCTGGAGTTTTATTATTTTCTAAAGCGGGATTTCAAGGTGCGCATTATTTTAAGTCTTCGCGGTGCCCACATAAATTACTCACCAATCGTCGATCCTAAACTTGCCGAGACCTATGGCAGATTATTCCCCAAACTCGACGGCTTTCATGCGGTATCTGAGGCCATAGCCAAGGAGGCTCAAATCTATGGAGCTGATCCCTCTAAGATCAGGGTAATCCGCTCGCCCGTGCCGGAACAATTTATCAAAACTTTTAAACCCTATAAAAAACCTGTTGATCGGGCCTTACGGGTGATTTCGATCGGTCGTGCCCACTGGATCAAAGGGTATTCCTATGCCCTTGAGGCAATAGCCTTGCTTAAGGAAGCTGGAATGGAGATCGAATATTCGATAATCGGGATTCGGGATAAAAGCGAACCTCTTCTTTACCAGATCACTCAACATGGTTTAGAAGACCATGTAAAATTGATACCCTATGTCCCGCAGAAGGAATTGATCTCAAAACTTCATCAATTTGACGTTCTGCTTTTAAGCAGCCTTAAAGAGGGAATTGCCAATGCGGTGCTTGAGGCAATGGCCATCGGACTGCCGGTCATTTCGACAGATTGCGGGGGAATGAATGAGGTTGTCATTCCGAACAAAACTGGATTTCTAATACCAATACGTGATGTGAAAGCCATTGCAGAAGAATTAATTAGTTTTTCTGAATCTACGGAAGCAGATTTGAAACAAATTTCAATCAACGCACATGAATACATCAAATCCCATTTCAATGCTTCAGATAAAATCGAGGCTTTTTTAGAGCTTTATGATTACGTACAAAGTAATTCAAATACACATTAAACTTTAATTGATTAGTTCATGATGAAAATCTCTGATCTGATCGGCAATGA
>JABDPL010000199.1 GCA_013042825.1 Flavobacteriaceae bacterium
CGATAAGGTGGTTGATGATCATCTCAGCGACCTAGTGTCTGGTATTGATCGTTCCGAGTCTGATTTCATTTTCATCGGTGGAAGCGAAGTCGAAGACGGCAGAACCGATCAAGTGGTTGGAATTCTAAACCAATTAACGAAATTACCCTTGATAATTTTTCCCGGGGATATTTCTCAGATCACCTCCAAGGCCGATGCCATTCTATTCCTCTCCCTGGTCTCAGGAAGGAATCCCGACTATCTTATTGGCAAACATGTTGAAGCAGTTCCCAAACTTCAAAAGTCTGGATTGGAAGTCATATCTACCGCCTATATTTTGATCGAGAATGGAAAAGAGACCGGTGTACAACGGGTTTCTGGAACCCTACCCATGAAACGATCTGAGGTAAATGCCATCGTGAATACTGCTAAGGCTGCAGAGTATCTCGGAATGCAGCTTATTTATATTGAAGCCGGAAGCGGTGCGAATACACCTGTTCCTGAATCGATCATCCGAAGTGTGAGACAGGCCGTTGACTGTCCGCTGATCGTAGGTGGCGGTATCCGTAATCCTGAACAATTAAAAGCGGCCTACAAGGCCGGGGCCGATCTCGTTGTAATTGGAACAGCCATTGAAAAAGATCCTGCAATGTTAACTGAATTTCGATGACAGAGATAATCGATTTTTTTATTGAAGCCTACCGCGGGTCTCCTCTGCATCTGATCATACTTGAGTTCATCGCTTTTGTTTTTGGGGTTTTAAGTGTTTACTATGCTAAAAAAGCAAATATTCTGGTATATCCCACCGGTATCATCTGCACAGCTATAACGGTATATTTGCTGTATGTGAATAAATATTTGGGTGACATGATGATGAATTTCTACTATACCATAATGAGCATTTATGGTTGGTGGAACTGGGCGCGTAAAAAGAATGATCATTATGTTGTAGAAATATCAAGAACCAACCAAAAGGAAAAACTTGTGGGCACGGTGTTATTTGTGGTAACAATGGTGGTTACATACCTCGTTTACAGGGGATACGGATATGAGCTGGAAACAGTTAACTATATCGATATTTTAACCTCAGGGATTTTCTTCACTGCCATGTGGTTTATGGCCAATAAAAAACTTGAGAATTGGACGCTCTGGATCATCGGAGATCTTATAACGATACCCTTATATGCCTACCGTGGTTTGGGGATGCTTTCACTGCAATATATTATCTTTACTATCCTTGCAATCCAAGGCTATTTTGAATGGAGGAAAAACTTAAACAGCAATCGGCAAATTGCCTAAAAGTTGTCATTTTCGGACCCGAATCTACCGGCAAAACGACCCTTGCGCAGCAATTGGCAGAGCATTATGAAACGCTGTGGGTTCCGGAGTATGCCCGAGAATATCTTCAGGATAAATGGGACAGGGAGCAGAAGACCTGTGAGCCGGTAGATCTTTTACCCATTGCCATTGGGCAAATGAAGCTTGAAAATGAATATGCCCGGCAATGCAACACGGTTTTGATATGTGATACCGACTTGCTGGAAACGAAAGTTTATTCCGAGGCATATTATGTTGGTAGTTGTGATCCGGAACTCGCCAAATATGCTCTAAGCAATACATACGATCTATACCTTTTGACCTATATTGACACTCCCTGGATTCCTGACGACTTACGCGATAAACCGAATGAAAGGCATGATATGTTCGGGGCATTTGAAAAAGCATTAAAGGAAAATGACAGGCCTTTTGTCCTTCTTAAGGGAAATAAAAAAGAACGCCTCGAATTGGCGATATATCATATAGATAAATTACTCAACAACTTCAAATGAATATTTCAGAAACCGATATCCGCCAAATTCAAGACAGACAACAGACCGTTGAGCAGATTCAGGGGCAAGTAGATAAACTCATCAAGGGCCTCATTCCGGCCAGGCTCTTTAAGGCAGCAACTATAGATGAAGGCATCGAACGGATAAGCAGGGAAGAACGCCCGCGATATATCTCACTTTACAATACTGCAAAGGATAATATTACAATTGAAAAATTTGTTCCCGCCTCTGGTGAGGCCACAAGAATGTTCAAGTTTCTTTTTGAATTTCTCGATCGTTATGAACCGGGTCCAGTATCGCTTGATGAGTTCCTTGAACGCCCAGAGAACCTGGATTTAAAGAGATTCCATCAGGAAAAAGCCATTTTGCCATTTTTTAAAGAGGTGCTCAAAAAATGTCATGATTGTTATGGAGAAATAAACTCGAATGATGAGGGTATGGACTTAAAGAACTTCGTTCATACCATGCTTGACCATGACAAATTGAACTTGAGCCACCTGCCTAAGGGCCTAATTCCCTTTCATTCCTACCCGGATGGTAATAGGACTCCTTTTGAGGAACACCTATATGAGGCAGGTATTTATGCCGCATCGAATGCTAAAGTCAAGCTGCACTTTACAATTTCTGAAAGACATCGCGATCTTTTTACAAAGAAGTACGAACAAGTATTACCTGCACTCCATGATATGTTCCATCTGGAATACAGCATCACGTTTTCATATCAGGATAAATCTACCGATACGGTGGCCATTACACCCGAGAATGAATTATTCCGGAATAAGGACGGTAGTTTGCTTTTCCGGCGATCGGGCCATGGGGCTTTGCTCCATAATCTTAACAGTATAGATGCTGACCTCGTTTTTATCAAGAATATAGACAATGTTGTAAGTAAGTCTCATGTTTATGAATTATCGGAGTATAAGTCCATGCTAGCGGGCTATTTGATCGATGTTCAGAATAAGACCTTCGACTATTTGAAGTCTCTCCACCATGAGGATACCGGTGTGAAAGCAGACTTGGATGAGATTTTAAATTTTGGCAAAAAAACATTGAACATCA
>JABDPL010000200.1 GCA_013042825.1 Flavobacteriaceae bacterium
CTAAGACGGTATTCAGAATGCAGTCGCATCAGAACGGTTACATTTTTTCCTGATTGGAGGATGGGTGTTCAATCTGAATGACAGAACACGATTTATGCCTGCTTTTTTAGGGAAATTTGTTTCTGGTGCACCAATAATAGCGGATCTGTCAGCGAATTTTATGTTTGGAGATGTTTTGAGATTAGGTGCAGCCTATAGATGGGATGATGCGGTTAGTGGACTGATCGGTTTACAAATTTCCCCACAATTACTGATCAGCTACTCTTATGACTTCACTACAACGGAGCTTCGAGATTTTAATAACGGTAGCCACGATATTCTGCTGAGGTTCGAATTGATATCGAAAGAAAAGCAATTGAAATCCCCACGTTTCTTTTAAAAAAGCAACACCATGAAAAAATTATTTATAATTATAATGTTTAGTGTTTTTGCCACAGGACTTGGGCAGAACACCATAAAAAGAGCGGATCAGCTTTTTGATAAGATGTGGTATAAAGAAGCGGCCACATTATATGAGGTCGCTATTCGAAAAAATGAACCAAGTCAGGAATTACTTCAAAAAGCAGGCGACTCCTATTTCTTTAATACAGATATGAAGAATGCTCATGTTTGGTATGATAAACTGATTAGTGATTATTATTCAGAAATATCTAGTGAATATCTGTTTAGGTATTCACATTGCCTTCTTGGAATTGGAAAAAAACGCGAAGCCAAACGATGGATGAAAGAATTCGCCAAGCGAGCTCAAAATGATGATCGATCAGATAATTTCGATCAGCAAGGACTTTCACTCGAGGATGTACTGAATATGGAACCGCGGTTTTTGCTCCGGAATATGAGGGTTAATACAAAATATTCAGACTTCGGACCAATGTATTATCAGGATAAATTGGTTTTCTCGTCTGCCGTGGATTCTTCTAATTTCCATACGCGAATCTATCATTGGAATGAACAACCCTTCCTTAATTTTTACATTGGCGAACTGAATGGATTGGAATCCGATATTGATTCCTCAGAAGATTTTTCAGAATCCATAAATACACGATATCACGAGGCTACCATCGCATTTTCACCTGATGAAAGCCGGTTGTGGTTTACAAGAAATAATTATGATGGTGACCTGGGCAGGGATGATGACGGCACCAATCACCTTAAACTGTATTCTGCCGAATTAAGAACTGACGAAGACGGAAATCAGTCTTGGGGAAATATCATGGAATTACCATTTAACAGCGAGGATTACTCCGTTGGTCATCCTGCTGTGAGTTCTGATGGCAAGCTGCTTTATTTTGTTTCAGATATGCCAGGCTCGATCGGTGCTACCGACTTATTTGTAGTTGATATTCAAGATGATAATAGCTATTCAAATCCGCGAAACCTTGGCGAAACTATAAATACATCTGGCAGGGAAATGTTTCCATTCATAACAGATAATAATCTCTATTTCGCCTCTGATGGTCACCTTGGCCTTGGCGGCTTAGATGTTTTTAGCAGTGCATTAAACGGGGATTCCTTTGATATGGCTGTCAATCTTGCGGCACCTCTTAACAGTACACTCGATGATTTTGGTTTCATCATTAAAGAAGATCGAAACACAGGTTTCGTGTGCTCTAACCGTGAATCAGGAATCGGTGATGACGATATCTACTCATTTGTACGTCTTGGTCCGGCCCAGGCGAAGACCTGCGATCAAAAGATCATAGGTTACGTTTCAAACGGTATTACAGGAGAACGCATTTCCGATGTGGAAATGAAATTATTAGATGGCCAAGGTTCAGATCTCGCATCCACAATAACGGATATCACTGGATCATATGCTTTTGATCCTTCTCTAAAATGTACTGAAGGATATACCGTGACAGCATCAAAGACCGGATATGTCCAACGAAATAAACCAGTGATCACCCTTTCAGAAAGTGGTGCGACGATCGTTCCCCTGGGCATGGAGACCCTTGATGAGTTGATTGTGGAAGAGAGCGGAGAGCTTAAGATAAAGATCGGGATTATATATTTTGATCTTGACAAAGACTTTATAAGAAATGACGCAGCCATCGAATTGAACAAAGTGGTTTTGCTGATGACCCAATATCCGAATATGGAGATCAAGATCGAATCACATACTGATTCCAGAAATGATGATGACTATAACATGGACTTGTCTGATCGACGTGCAAAATCAACAAAGGAATACCTAATATCTCAGGGAATAAAAGCTGATAGAATAATTGATGCGAAAGGATATGGCGAATCACAACTGATTAATCGCTGTTCGAATGAAGTAGACTGCTCAGAAGCTGAGCACCAGCTCAACCGGAGATCAGAATTTATCATCATAAAAATGTAATCTTACTTTTATTTTGATAAAATTCGACCTTTTATAGGTTGTTTCTTACTTTTTAAATCAGAAAATTAGAACATATTTTTTACCTAACCCTCTTTAGGTTATTGGCTTAAGGCGTCTATTCAATAATTTAAAAATTGCTAAAATACCAGTAAAACAAAGGGTTTGCAGCATATGATATTTTTTCGTTTAACCTAAATACCTAATATTTAGTCCATTATAACAAAAAAAATGTTGAAAAAAGCTTTGGAAATTCAAACTTGGCGCATATATTTGCATTTAAACGATGAAATATGCATTTTATCGATAACATTAACCGACAATATGCCCCTTTTATGTCTACTGCCCCAAATCACTTATGGACCGGTTCAGTTGTACAAGGTGCATAGTTGTTAAACTATAACTGACAACGACTAACGATGAACCGATTAACCGCCTCCGATCCCTCGGGCAAAAGATCCCGATCATCTCATTCTATTTTTCTAAACGAATTACATGCCGTTTACACGCGCATGTGCAATGTTATGC
>JABDPL010000202.1 GCA_013042825.1 Flavobacteriaceae bacterium
GCCGATAACCTGATCAATAAGAACGCACCAAAGTTCATCAAATTTGCACTCGGTGAAAATGTTAAGCAATCGAACTGGCAAAGCTTTGGACGCTTCCCACAATCACGTATGGGTGTTGAGCAGTTGTATGTCGACTACTTCACCAGAGCCAAGGAATATGATGCTATGAAGAAAAGCGGCAAGCCATACCGAAAGGATATCGAAATGGATGTGTTAGCTGAAATCCTCAATAAGGAACGCTTTATAAGCTGCCATTCATATGTACAGAGTGAGATTAACATGCTGATGAAGGTAGCCGAACAATTCAACTTTAACATCAACACCTTTACTCATATTTTAGAAGGATACAAGGTAGCCGACAAAATGGCTGAACATGGTGTTGGCGGATCGACCTTCTCTGACTGGTGGGCCTATAAATTTGAAGTAAACGATGCCATCCCATATAATGCAGCAATTATGCATAATGCCGGTGTGGTTACAGCTATTAACAGTGACGACGGTGAGATGTCGAGACGACTTAACCAGGAAGCTGCGAAATCGGTGAAATATGGTGGAGTTAGTGAAGAGGATGCCTGGAAATTTGTGACCTTAAATCCAGCGAAGTTATTGCATATCGATGATCGTGTAGGTAGCCTTAAGGTTGGTAAAGATGCCGATGTCGTCCTGTGGAGTGGCCACCCGATGTCGATTTACACCAAAGCTGAAAGGACCATAATTGAAGGAGTCACTTATTTCGAACTCCAAGAGGACAAACGATTAAGGGAAACCATCAAACGTGATAAAAGCAAACTTATCGCCATGATGCTTGAAGAAAAGAACAAAGGCATGAAAACACAGCCGGTAAAAAAACGTGACAAGCAACATTTGCATTGTGATTCCATGGACTTTAATAACTAGAAAGATGAGAACATTAAAATATATTTTAGCATTAATAACCCTGGGCTCAACAATCGGTTTTGCCCAGCAAACACCTGCTCCCGCGCAAACAGAGGCCATTACCATTGTAGGTGCAACTGCTCATATCGGTAACGGACAGGTTATCGACAAAAGTGTCATTATAATGAAGGACGGGAAGATTATAGCTTGTGTTGATCAACTCACCTCTAAGATCGCCTATCAGGGAAAGATCATAAAGGCGGAAGGTAAACACGTTTATCCGGGTATAATCGCGCCCAACACCACCCTGGGGCTGCAAGAGATCGGGGCTGTAAGAGCGACGAATGATACACGGGAAATCGGTGATATCAATCCCAATATTCGATCCCTGATCGCTTACAATGCCGAATCTAAAATCGTGGAGAGTATGAGACCCAATGGGGTGTTAATCGGACAAGTAACACCTCGCGGTGGGACTGTATCAGGCACTTCGTCTATTGTTCAATTCGATGCATGGAACTGGGAAGATGCCGCGCTTAAGGTCGATGACGGCATGCATATGAACTGGCCAAACACCTTTACCCGCGGCCGATGGTGGCTGGGAGAAGACCCGGGATTAAAACCGAATAACAACTACGGAAAAAATGTTGCAGCGGCCGATATGTTTGTAGCGGAAAGCAAAGCTTATCTGTCAGGAGATCGCAAGACCAAAAACCTGAAATATGAGGCTATGGCCGGTTTGTTCAACGGCAGTCAGAAACTATATGTACATGTAAATGATGAAAAAGGCATTCGCGATGCGATAGAATTTAAAGGCAAACATGGCATTGAACATATGGCGATTGTTGGAGGATATCAGGCCGTTAAGGTTACTGATTTGTTGAAGAAACATAATATTGGTGTTTTGGCACAACGTGTGCACCGTACGCCGAATAGTGACGATCATGATTACGACTATCCGTATAAAATGGCAAAACTGTTGGTTGATACCGGTGTGCTCGTCGGACTTGAAAACAGTGGCGGGATGGAACGTGCCAATGCCAGAAACCTGCCATTCCAAGCAGGAACTGTTGCCGCCCATGGTTTGGATAAGGAAGAAGCGTTAAAGCTGATCACCTCGAATACAGCAAAGATATTAGGCATCGATGACCGATTAGGCACCCTTGAACAAGGCAAAGATGCTACATTATTTGTAAGCGAAGGCGATGCCCTTGATATGCGCACAAACATCGTGACTCACGCTTTTATTAACGGACGTGAACTGAGTTTGGAAAGCCACCACACCAAATTGTATAAGCGTTATGCTAAAAAATACGGTCAAATGGATTAACCCATTGATATTCTGAACAACGCGAAGAATGTTAGATCAAACAAAAGCGAGCCGGTTGGCTCGCTTTTTTAATTAGTTTGTTTGTTCTTCTTTAGCCGGTGTATCAGCACCTTCTGGCACCGCAAAAATCTTCGGGTCTGGATTCTCCTCTGAAAATTTTGCATTCATATAAAACATTTCATTGATCTGATCGCCGACTTCTCCTTTATCAAAGATATGCCATTGCACAACCGATGGCATCTGGAGTCCGTTTACCTCAGTCCAATCATGGTATTTGATCAGGCTGTATTGTTTGCTTTCGCTCTTTGTAAAGAAGGTGACGGTATAAGCCAGCCATTCCATCTGGTACGTGTCTGGGTTATAAAAAATGATATATTCGTCTTCTGATGATTCCCCTACTCCCTCATCAAAGGTGATTGAAATGCCCGGATATTCGATATCACCATACTTTAAATTGGGAGCTTCAGCATAGTTAATGCCTTCATCCCCAATAATAAAGGGCATGGCATAGAAGTAATACATTAAATTATATAGAAACCAAGGGCGCCCTTTAAATTCTTCGTCAATTACATTTTTAACCCAAACCTGGTTGCCGTCGTAACCGAGAATATGATCCTTGTATTGAATTCTCGATGTTCGATTTTGGAGATCCACGTCATATTTTTCCTGGTAATCACTGCGTTCGATCTCGAAGTACATCCCTTTGTATTTCTTCCAAGTTTCGAGTCCGCCATGTGCATCGAAGATCTTGCTTAAGGTTTCAGGATAATTAGTTTCTGAATCTGTTACTACCTCCTCTGTTATTTCAGCAGGTTCTTCGGTTGTTTTCGTGTCTTGCTTACACCCCCAAACAAGTGTAACCATTAAAATACCTATCGCTATTTTTTTCATTATAATTTGTTTTTATTTTCTTCTTCTTCGGAAGAGCCCAAAATTAATAACATTTCGCCTTATTTTTGTAAGGGATGACAAAAAAGATAAGCAGTACTCAAAATTCATTGATCAAAGATCTTATTCTTTATAAGGAAAAATCCAGAGCACGCCGTCGTGCCGGGCTGTTTCTTAT
>JABDPL010000041.1 GCA_013042825.1 Flavobacteriaceae bacterium
CTTTTGAGCCTTCCCATTCCTTGACACCGTTCCTCAGGAAAACGATCTTTTCACCGATCTCCATTACCGAGTTCATATCGTGGGAATTTATAACAGTAACCATCTGGTATTCATCGGTTATCTCCTGAATAAGGTTATCTATCACAATAGCGGTATTAGGATCCAGACCTGAATTGGGCTCATCACAGAACAAGTACTTCGGATTATTCACAATGCCTCGCGCTATAGCCACTCGTTTCTGCATCCCTCCGGAGGCCTCACTTGGCATCTTATAATGGGCATCAGGAAGATTTACACGTTTCAGAACAAAATCTGCCCGGTCCTCCATCTCACTTGCCGACATACCAGTGAACATTTTCAGCGGGAACATTACATTTTCCAGGATATTCATAGAATCAAATAAAGCACCGCCCTGAAAGACCATCCCGATCTCAGACCTCAGATTGCGTCGTTCATTTCTCGATAATTCACTGAAAATCTTACCGTCATAAGAGATAACACCCTCATCGTACTTGAAAAGCCCCAACAGGCATTTGATAAATACCGTCTTTCCCGAACCGGATGCACCGATGATAAGATTGGTCATGCCTTTCTCAAAAGTGGTGCTTATCCCCTTCAAAACATGTGCGTCTCCAAACGATTTATGCAGATTTTCAACGAGTATCATCAGCCAAGTAGCAAATCGGTTAATATATAATTCAATAAAATGATCACTACAGATGTCCATACGAATGCAACCGTACTGGCTTTACCAACCTCCAGAGCACCACCCTTCATGTAATAACCGTGAAATGAGGGAATAGTAGCTAAGATAAAAGCAAAAACAAAGGTTTTTATGAAGGCGTAAGACATATGAAAACTGTCAAAATCGGTCTGAATTCCCAGAACATAATCTTCAAGGGTTGTATAACCACCAAATACGCATGCAGCCATGCCGCCTAACACACCCAGGAACATTCCTATGGCAATTGCGAATGGGTAAAACATCAAGGCAACCGTTTTAGGAAAAATAAGGTAGTTCAATGAATTTATTCCCATGACCTCCAGGGCATCAATTTGCTCGGTAACACGCATGGTGCCAATACTCGAGGTGATAAAGGAACCTACTTTACCGGCCATGATAATAGAGGTAAATGTGGGGGCAAACTCAAGTATTACCGACTGCCTGGTAGCAAATCCAACAAGGTACTTCGGGATAAGAGGATTACTGATATTTAAGGCCGTTTGAATGGTAATTACCCCGCCCACAAAAAATGAGATAAATGCCACAATACCAAGCGATCCGATAATGAGGTCGTCGATGTCCTTCAGGATCAGATGTTTCATAACCGACCATTTGGTGGGTTTGCGAAACATCTCAGCAATCATCATGAAATATTTTCCAATATTTTGGAGGTACGACATCGCGTTTAAATTACGGCTAAAGTATAAAAATCTATTCCTAAATTGATGTTAATTTAAAGGAAGATAGTTTAAAAAGTTTAATTTTGAGTTAACCTTAAAGTCATGATTATGATTCGTGTTCCATCCCTTTTTTTGCTGGTATTTCTGTGCTGGTCCTGCCTGGCCCAGAGTCCGGTATCCGTTGATCAAACCGATGAACTAGAGGCTGTTTTTACCGAACGTCCGAAACTGGTTGTAGGAATAGTAGTAGACCAGATGCGTTATGATTATTTAACGCGGTTTGAAGAAAAATACAGCAATGGAGGCTTTATTCGCCTGATCAATGATGGGTTTAATTGTAAGAACGGACATTTTAATTATGTACCCACCTATACTGGGCCGGGCCATGCGTCTTTATATACAGGGACCACACCGAGAAATCACGGTATAATTTCAAATAGCTGGTATGACAAAAGCGAAAAGAAATTCGTCTATTGTGCTGGAAATGACTCCGTTCAATCGGTTGGGACAGATTCCAGGGCCGGTCAGATGTCTCCCCACCGCATGATCGTGAGTACCTTCCCTGATGAGAACAGGTTGTTTACCCAGATGCGTGGAAAAACAATCGGTATATCGGTAAAGGACAGAGGTGCCGTTTTACCGGCAGGGCATACAGCTAACGCTGCTTATTGGTACGAAGGAAAAGAATCAGGAAATTGGATCAGTAGTACATATTATATGGACGATCTTCCAAACTGGGTCAAGAAATTTAACCGATCGGATGCCGTGGAGTCCTATCTGAAAATCTGGAATACACAATATGACATTAAGACCTATACGGAAAGCGGTGATGACCTCAATGCTTTTGAATATGGATTCAATGGCAAGGAGACGGCTACTTTTCCTTATGATCTCAAAGCCCTGGCACCATTAAATGGCAATATGGATATTTTACGTGATACGCCCTATGGAAATAGTATTGTTACTGATTTTGCTCTTGCCGCATTGGTCAATGAAGATCTCGGACAGGATGAGCACACCGATGTGTTGGCCATAAGTTATTCGAGCACAGATTATATGGGCCATAATTTCGGGGTTAATTCAAAAGAGGTAGAGGATGTATATATTCGCCTTGATCTCGAGTTGAAGCGTTTACTACTGGCCTTAGACCGTGAAGTTGGAGAAGGGAATTATACGCTTTTCCTGACATCGGACCATGGTGCGGTTGAGGTCCCATCCTATTTGCAGACGGTTGGCATACCCGCGGGATACATCGATAATGACCTTGTGAAATCGGAATTTACTACCTTTCTCCAAACCACCTTCGGAAGCCAGCAAATAGTAGAGAATGTTAGTAACAATCAAGTCTTTCTGAACCGGGAAAAGCTCGAGGAATTGAAATTAGACCTGGATGAGGTTTGTGAGAAAATAGCGGATGAACTTATTACTTATGATCATGTCGATAGGGTTTACACCGGAAAAAGCATCAATAACAGTTCCTTTGAAAGCGGAATTGAAGTACTGCTTCAACGCGGCTATAACCAGAAGCGATCAGGTGATGTATTGGTTGTGAATAAGCCGGCCCACATTTCATATAGTAAAACCGGTTCCACTCATGGTACCGGATTGAATTATGATACCCATGTTCCAATCATATTCTATGGAAAAGGTATCAGGAAAGGCTCAACCCTGGAATATGTACCCATTATTGATATCGCGCCTACCATATCTGCACTGCTCGGCACGGCCTTCCCGAATGGTGCTAGCGGAAAGCCGTTGTATTTTATTCTTGATTAAGATTTAAATCGGTATTGATCGCATCGATATAAGCCAGCAATTCCTTTCGTCCAGTGCGTTTTGAAGAACTGGTGATGAAATAATCGGGAAGGGGTTCCCAAATTTGAGAAAGAACCTGCATATAAGCATCGACATGTTGGTCGATTGTTTTGGGTTTTAATTTATCAGCTTTTGTAAAAACAATAGCAAAAGGAATGTGGTTTTGACCAAGCCATGTGAGGAAATCGAGATCGATCTGCTGCGGTTCATGCCTGATGTCAATCAGGACAAATGCACTAACGAGTTGGCTGCGTTTTTCAAAATAGGAGGTAATAAATTTCTGAAAGGTTTTTTTGGCTTTCTTCGAAACTCTCGCATAACCATATCCGGGCAAATCGACCAGATGCCAGGACTTATTGATTAAAAAATGATTGATCAGCTGAGTTTTCCCCGGTCTTCCTGAGGTCTTGGCGAGGCTCTTGCGGCCCGTTAGCATATTGATCAGGGAGGACTTGCCCACATTACTTCGCCCGATAAAAGCATATTCAGGCAGATTAGAGCTTGGACACTTTGAAACATCCTGGTTACTTACCACAAATTCGGCTGAACGGATCAACATGTTTGGAGATTAAAACCCTCTGTCCAGGAGCCAATTTAGCAGGATGCGGTTGAATTCATCAGGGTGCTCCATCATAGCAGCATGACCGCATTTGTCAATCCAATATAAATCTGAATCTGATAACAGTTCATGAAAAACCTCGGCTACTTCGGGAGGTGTCACTGTATCGTTCTTTCCCCAAATTATACATGTTGGCGTGTACATATTTGGAAGATCTTTGGCCATATTATGCCTTATGGCACTTTTGGCTATGGCCAGGGTCTTAACCAGCTTATTCCGGTCATTAACGGTTGCATAGACCTCGTCAACAAGCTCCTTGGTAGCAATAGCGGGATCATAGAATACTTCCTGAGCTTTCTTTTTTATCACTTCATAATCCGACCGTTTGGTATAACCGCTTCCCATTGCGCTTTCATACAAACCCGAACTTCCCGTAATTACCAATGCCTTGACCTTTTCAGAAAATAACTTGGTATGGTAAAGCCCGATATGACCTCCGAGCGAATTTCCTAAGAGAATGACCTCTTGATAACCTTTGAATTCTATGAAATCTTTCAGGTACGTAGCAAAGGTCTTCACGTTAGTCTTTACCAAGGACATGGTATAGATCGGCAACTCAGGGATAACAACTTTATAGCCGTGGGTACTGAAAAACTCCTTGACAGAATCGAAGTTGCTCAGTCCGCCCATCAATCCATGAAGAATTATTATCGGTGTACCTTCTCCAACTTCAATGTAGCTGTATTGGCCTTCTTTTTTCAATTTATCCGACATACGCCAGTGCTTTATTAGTCAGGGCAAAGCTAATCAATTTTATCGATAAAGGGCCGTATATGCCGTTTGACGAGTCCTCATCGGAATGCGGGTTAAATTGGAATTAGCAGAGATTTGAGCATTTCTTTTTAAAAGGATTATCGGCACAAATAATTAAGTGTTTATTAACTAAAAATCAGCGTCTTAAAGCGTTGTTTTATCGATAGGTTGTCCAGTTACTGCCCTACGTTTAAACGATGTAAACCAGTCTTTTATAGAAAATTATTAACAAAGTGGTAAAAAGTGGTAAAAAGTGGTAATATTTTTATTAGATTTGGTCCTCACAGCTTAATTCACTGACTTCAGCTTGAATACATTAATCGGAACATACGAGTGCAAAGCAGATGCAAAAGGTCGCATATTAATGCCTTCTGCTTTAAAGAAGCAATTGGCTCCAGTTGCTCAGAATGGCTTTGTGCTTAAGCGCGCTGTATTCCAGTCATGCCTTGAACTATATCCCTTGAACGAATGGGAAACCTTGATGGGCAAGGTGAATAAGCTGAATCGTTTCAGACAAAAGAACAATGATTTCATCCGCCGGTTTACGGCAGGGGTAAAATTTATTGAGTTAGACGGTTCCGGGCGCTTGCTGGTTCCAAGGGACCTGGTCAAGTTTGCCGGAATCGACAAAGATGTCGTGC
>JABDPL010000206.1 GCA_013042825.1 Flavobacteriaceae bacterium
CAGTTACCACTGGAATGCCGAGATGACCGATGCAAGCTTGCAGACCGATTCGGTAACCCTTCCGGTTACTTGGGTTGATGAGGAAGGTGAGACCAACAACATCAATTATGTGATCCCGGGAGCAAACGATTGCTTCACCTGTCATAATACCTTTGATGTTGAGACCCCTATCGGCCCGAAGGTGAGAACCCTTAACTTTAACGGACAGCTTCAGGAGATGATCAACAATGATCATTTCAATGGCCTGACCGATGCCGGTTCGGTAGCAGCACTGCCGGTATGGGATGACGAAACGTATTCAATGGAAGAGCGTGCCAGGGCTTATTTCGATGTAAACTGCGCACACTGTCATAGCGATGGCGGTTATTGTGAAGATCAGTCAACACTGCGCTTAGAATTTGAAACACCTTTTGGTGAAAGCAATATATTTGAGCGCAAAAACAGTATCCTGAGCCGTATGCAAAATGTGGTGCCCGGATGGAGCATGCCATGGATTGGTGTGGTAAGTGTTCATTCCGAAGGTTATCAGCTCATTGAGGATTACCTGAATTCTCTGAACTAACCAGTCTTCAGAAAGAAACATTTCGTTAAAAATTCGATAATTTTAAATACTCCTGTTCAGATTTGACAGGAGTATTTATTATTTTCACGCCTCTAATAAAAATCCAGTATTTTGAAATACACTACATTCAAGTTGATGATGCTTGCTATGCTCCTTATTGCAAGCTCTTGTACAACCGCTAAGAAGGCCAAAGAAGCTGAACAAGCGAAGAAGACGGCCCAGGCCAACGGAAAATCAAAGACTAACGGTAAAAAGAATGGGGTCAAGCCTTACGATAAGGTGATCACCGAGGATGCCAAGACCGATACAGGTCTTTTCGATGTGCATGAAATAGACGGGAAATACTTTTACGAGATCCCCGACTCCCTTTTCGATAGGGAAATGCTCATGGTAACCCGGATATCTAAGACCGCTTCTGGCCTCGGATACGGCGGGAGCAAACAGAACACCCAGATGTTGCGCTGGCAGAAAAAAGATAAGAAAATAGCCCTTCGGGTGGTCTCATACGAGGTTTATGCTGCAGACTCCCTGCCTGTTCATGAGGCTGTGGTAAATTCGAATTTCGAACCCGTGCTATATACTTTCCCGATAAAGGCTTTTAGCAAGGATTCTACAAAAACGGTAGTAGAGGTCACCGATCTATTCGAAAAAGATGTAAAAGCTCTCGGATTAAGTGCCGGAGCCCGGAAGCGCTACAAGGCCAACAGGCTTGAGGCAAATAAATCGTTTATCGAAACGATAAACAGTTACCCAATGAATATCGAAGCCAGGCATGTAAAAACCTATGCTTCATCCGAAGCACCTTCAAACCAATCGACCGGGACAATCTCGATCGAGATCAATAATTCCATGGTATTACTACCGAAGGAACCCATGCAAAGACGCTATTTCGATGAGCGCGTAGGCTGGTTTGCCCGCGGACAGGTAGATTATGGCCAGGACGTTCAACGGTCGAAGGAGGTCAGTTACCTGGACCGCTGGCGACTGGAGGTACGGGATGAAGATATGGAGAAATTCAAACGTGGAGAGCTTGTAGTTCCGAAGAAACAGATAGTATATTATATAGACCGGGCAACGCCTGAAAAATGGCGTAAATATATCAAACAAGGTGTTGAAGACTGGCAGGTAGCCTTTGAGGAGGCCGGTTTTAAAGATGCCATCATCGCGAAAGATCCGCCATCACCTGAAGAAGACCCTGAATGGAGCCCTGAGGATGTGCGCTATTCGGTAGTGCGTTATCTGGCGTCAACCGTGAGAAACGCCAGCGGACCTCACGTGAGCGATCCGCGCAGCGGTGAAATCCTGGAAAGCGACATCAACTGGTACCACAACGTCATGAGCTTGTTACGGGGATGGTTCTTCGTTCAAACAGCTGCAATAAATCCCGACGCTCAGCGTGCGGAATTCGATGACGAGGTCATGGGACGTCTTATTCGGTTTGTTTCGGCCCATGAGGTAGGCCATACCCTCGGATTACCACATAATATGGGTAGTAGTGTTGCTTACCCGGTAGAAAAACTTCGCGATGCTGAATTCACGCAGAAGTACGGTACGGCACCTTCCATCATGGACTATGCACGAT
>JABDPL010000207.1 GCA_013042825.1 Flavobacteriaceae bacterium
CGTATCAGCTGCTAATGGGGAATTCCTGACAAAATCAGGAGCCGTTTGAGGCGGAGCCAAGTGCATCATATCAAAATGGATACCATAGCGATCGCCGTCACGCGAGACCTGAACATCTTTGTAATTATATTGGATATCGTGATCTAAGTTTGATTCGTCACCATCGGCAAGAGTAACACAACCTCCGGCCGTAATATCTTTTTCAATCTCATACCAGGCTATCTTGTTCTTGGCATCTACCTTAACGAGCTTGTGATAGAACCTTATGTTAATATCTTTCCTGTCAACCACTTCCATCAGCGTATCGGCAATGATCTTCACGGCAAATATCGATGGACTTGGTAATGCAAATATGATATTGGTATTGTCCCTGACAGCAGTTTTTCTGAAGTGTTCATCGGCGAGGTACATTATCTTTTGAGGCGCACCACCGCATTTTATAGGTGTTGCCGGTTGGGTGAACAGAGCCGTGCCGCCTTTAAATGCTTTCAAAGTCTCCCAGGTATGCTTCGGATCGGTATAATTACTGCAAACCACTCCTTTATCCATGGCCTCCTGAAGACCCTCAACAAGTTCGGGAGCCATCTTTATTCCGGGAACGGCGACCAGGTAATCGTAGGTAAACGCTTCACCCGATTTGGTGGTCACTTTATTATTGTCAGGATCAAAGGCTTCGGCATAGTCTTTAATCCAATTAACTCCTTTTGGAATAATCGATTCCATAGGTCTCGCGGTTCTATCAAAATCATAGGTATCGGCACCGACTAGCGTCCAGGCAGGCTGATAATAATGGGTTTCCGCTGGTTCGATAAGCCCGATATTCAGTTCAGGTTTTTTTCTTTTGAGCTGACTGGCGGTCATAATCCCTGCCGTACCACCCCCTATGATAAGGACTTGATAATGCGTATTCATTCAAATTAGGTTTTGGTTTGATAACTAAATTAGAAACCCTGTACCAAAAAAACAGTAACTTAAGTTACAGACCTCCCCTGCTAAAACATTTGGTTTCAGGTCGGATCTTCAACCGGCCTGACGAAGTTTAGAGATCAACTCTTCTTTGGAGACAATTCCGGATTGACGCCATATTTGTTTGCCATCTCTGAAGATCATAAAGGTTGGAACACCTCTAATCCCAAACTTTTGCGAGAGTTCGCGATTACGGTCGACATCGATCTTAATAACCGATACCGATTCACCGAGCTCATCTTTCACCTCCTTTAACACAGGAGACATGATCTTACAGGGGCCGCACCATTCTGCATAGAAATCAATCAATACGGGTTTGTTTATAGCTATGAGTTCACTGAAGCTTGCCATATTATCCCTGATATTTTCTTTGATGTTTTTTACCTTTTCCCATTCCTTTGCCTTTGCCCTTTCCGCCGCAGTTGCCCGAACAGTTACCACCGCATTGTTCAGGTCTTTCTATTTCGTTTTCATACAAATAATCGGCTATCTGTTTGACGGCCTCTTCAGGTATGGCATTTTTAGGCATGACTCCGAAACGTTCAACCGCTCCAAACATTCTGGCATGGTCTTTATCGGGTTCTTTTACCCAGTTCTGAACACTGATAATGAATTCTTCCTTGCTCAGTCCGTTTCGTAAGTAATGCTGTTTAACGGCAAACATGGGAGGTGCAATGCGATCGTCATGAGAAGCATCAGGCCCATGACAGCTGAAGCAATGGGCCTCCATCAGTTCTTTACCGGGATGGTCGTTTTTTTGTTGAATGCTTTTGTCATGAGAATCGATAAGGGTTAAACGCTCTGATCGCTGACATCCAGGGAGTAGTAGAATTGAAAGCAGTAACAAATAATATGTCTTCATGGTATAATGTTTTATTTCCAGCTTATGATCCCACCTTGCAGATCGTATATTTCCGAAAAGCTCAAGAGTGCCAGTTTTTCAGCTGCCCGTCTACTTCGTACCCCACTCCTGCAGTAAAGGAATACCGGTTCCGATTTGTTCAGACGCTCCATATCCTTGAAGAAACGGGTAGAATAGAAATCGATATTGATGGCATTATCAATATGTCCCTTACGATATTCAAGGGGTGTTCGCACGTCAACCAATTGTACATCATGACTCTTTATCATCGACTTAAACTCCATTGGTGTAAGCACATATACGTTTTCGGGTGTTGTGGATCTTCCGAATATTTTTTGAAAAAAACTCATACCTGAGATGTCATTTTTTTGACTCTTAAAATTACGACTAAAGTGCTGTTTGGGAAGTAACATTGGTTACAAAAAAGGCAGCGTTTTCACGCTGCCTTAAAATCCTATTAATTAAATGCTATACTACAAGAGCGTAGTAGGACAAACATATTCAGTTAATGGTGCATCGGTTTCTTTTATGTCTTTAAAACCTCCTCTAACATCGGTAACATTCTTCACGCCATTGGCCTGGAAGATCGATGCTGCAACCAACGAACGGTACCCACTGGCACAGTGCAGCACATATTCCTTATCGGGGTTGATCTGTGCAAACTCGCTATGAATAAAATCAAGAGGGAAATTCCCAACGCCAACCACATGTTCAGAATCATACTCAGAAGCTTTTCTAACATCCAATCCATTCTCAATCTTTCCTTCAGCCAGTTCTTCTGCGAATCTATGAGCAGACATTGATCCGATCTTGTCGACTTCAAATCCATGAGCCAACCAGTCTTCGATTCCCCCATTCAGGTATCCAAGCGTATTATCATATCCTACTCGTGAGAAACGGGTAACGATCTCGTTAACTCGTAATTCTTCATCGGTAATGAATATGATCTTTTGGTTGATATCGTTGATCAAGGCACCTACCCATGGTGCGAAACTTCCATTGATTCCGATGAACCAAGCTCCGGGTACAGTCCCTTGTTGGGTATAGTTTTCTTTAGTCCTTGTGTCTACTACAAGTACATCTTTTTGCTCACTCAATTCCTTAAAAGTAATAGGGTCAAGAGGAGTCGTTCCTTTATGAAGAACTTCGTCAATACTCGTATTTATCGATTTGTTCATGCGAACATTATTCGGGAAATACTGTGGTGGTGGCTTCAATCCTGCAGTCACTTCCTTGATGAATTCTTCCTTGGTCATATCAGCCCGAAGAGCATAATTGGTTTTCTTCTGGTTACCCAGGGTATCCCAGGTCTCGCTGCTCATATTCTTTCCGCAGGCAGAGCCGGCACCGTGATTCGGGTAGACGATGGTATCATCCGGGAGCTTCATGATCTTATTCCTAAGGGAATCGAATAAATGACCTGCCAGGTCCTCTTCAGTAATAGAACCGGATTTCACGGCAAGATCAGGTCTTCCCACATCACCGATGAACAGACAGTCTCCTGTGCATATATACGGTGAATCACCTTCTTCATTTGTAATCAGATAGGAAGAGGACTCCATGGTGTGTCCTGGTGTATGAATAAGGGTGATCTTACCTCCTCCAAGAGGAAATTCTTCACCATCCTTACCATTATAAATATCATACTCGGCCGTGGCGTTCGGTCCGAAAACTATCTTTGCTCCTGTCTTCTGAGCCAGGTCATACTGACCTGATACGAAATCGGCATGGAAATGGGTCAGGAAGATATATTTGATCTTCGCATTATCGGCTTCAGCCATACGGATATACGGCTCAGTCTCACGCAAGGGATCAATCACAGCAGCCTCACCATTCGACTCGATATAGTAAGCCATTTCAGCTAGACATCCAGTAAATAATTGTTCAACTTTCATTATGTAATTCTTTATTGATTTGTATTAATTATTTGTAAAATTAGTCAAAAAAATCGCGCAACACTGTAACTG
>JABDPL010000209.1 GCA_013042825.1 Flavobacteriaceae bacterium
GGCTGGAAGATCGTCGTCCGGCATCCAATGGTGATCCTTATAAAATTGCAGGACGCATCATACAAACAGTTAAAAGCGCTGAAGTGAATGCTTTAGTTTAAATTTTATTAGTTCATAAATAAAAAACCGGATCTAGCGATTCGGTTTTTTTATACCCCGGATGAGGAATTAAAAACCATGAAGATGAAAATTCCATAACCCATTACCAAAACCAAACCCTTAAATCGGTTAATCTGAAATCGTTTGGGGATGAGGATTAGAGGGATGAGAACAACTGCAAACAGCAACATCCAAAATATATCGCGACTCAAAATGGATGGATCGGTAACCGGAATAACCTTGATCATTGACGTAAGCCCTAATACAGAGCCTATATTAAAAATATTAGATCCGATGAGATTGCCCAGGGAGATGGCTTTTTCTTGCTTCGCTGCTGCTATTACAGAGGCCGCTAGCTCAGGCACACTTGTTCCTATGGCAATCATAGAAACCGAAATCACCGCTTCACTCACACCGATGGCCTTTGCAAGATCTATTGCCCCACTTACCAGCCATTCAGAACCAAAATAAAGCGCGACAGCTCCTATTATCAACCATAACCCAATTCTGAAATTGGATACTATGGCCAGGGTCTCATCTACTTCATCATCAAGGTTCGCTCCACCTCGGGCCGAACGTATAAGAAAGAAAATAAAAATATTTAGCGCTAAGAATAGTAAGATGCCTTCAAAGTGACTAAGCTGGTTGTCATTATAAAGAAAATAATACAACGCGAGCGAAAAAAGCATCATCACCGGCCAGTTGAGTTTGTAAAAGGACCTGCTAACCCCAATATTTCCCACCATAGCCGTAATCCCCAATACCAAACCAATATTGGCAATATTAGATCCAACTACGTTATTGATTGCGATTGCCGGTGCATTATTGAAGGCCGCATTGAGGCTTACCAATAATTCAGGTGCTGATGTGGCAAAAGAAACTATGGTCATTCCTATAATCAATTTCGAAAGCCGAAACTTAAAAGAAAGGGCCACCGCCGAACGCACGAGAAATTCACCGCCGACGACGAGTAAAATCAAACCTAAGATCAACCAGAGTACGCTCATAAGGAATTGCGAGATCAGAAAATGAACCTAAAGGTTCAAACTGTTTGCGAATATAAGGCAAGGATTTACCAATGCCGAAAAAGACGAGCAATTTTTATTCAATAGAATATTGATAGAAATTATAAAATTTCGTTAAATAACTATATGTTTAGTTGTATAACTATATTTTTAGTTATAAGTTTGAATAACAAAATTTTTATCTCATTGGAAATGGAAAAGTTAACCAATAAAGAGGAGCAGATAATGCATATCCTCTGGAAGCTTGAAAAGGCTTTTGTGAAAGATGTTCTGGCTGAGTTTTCTGGTAATAAACCACACTATAATACGCTTTCCACCATTATACGAAATTTAGAAGACAAAGGTTATGTTGGCTATAACGCCTTCGGAAAAACACATCAATATTATCCGTTGATCTCTAAAGAGGATTACCGAAAACGGTTTTTTAATAATGCTATTGACAATTATTTCAATAGTTCTTATAAGAATGTCGTCTCCTTTTTTGCGAAGGAGGAGAAAATAAGTATTGATGATCTGAAAGAAATTATTGCTTTAATCGAAAAGGATAAATAATATGGACGTTTTATTAAAATTCTCGGCTATTCTGACCTTGTTCTATATCTGCTATAAGGTCTTTTTACAAAAGGAAACCTTTTTTAAATCGAACAGACAATTCCTGAATATCGGCCTGTTGCTATCGGTTATACTGCCCTGGATCGTAATCCCGGTTTATGTAACAAAGGCTATGCCCGTTGACCTTAGTTTTATGGCCACCGAACCGTCGGTTATATCTCAATCGAACGAAGCCTCAACTTGGTCGATGACTCAAATTTATTCCAGTTTGTATATAATTGGGGTAATTGTTTTTACAACACGATTTATCATTCAAATGATTTCATTGGGACTTCTTATTCTAAGAAGCAAAAGAATAAAGCAAGGCGCATTCATTCATGTTGAAATAAATGATGATGTCTCTCCTTTTTCATTTTTCAATTATATCGTTTTCAATCCCAATCAATTCAGTAAAGAAGATCTCGATCAGATCATTGCACATGAAACTGTACATGCAAGACAATGGCATTCGATTGATCTATTAATTTCTCAATTGGTCAGCATTCTTAATTGGTTTAATCCCATTGCATGGTTGTACAAATCGGCCATTGAACAGAATCTTGAATTTATAGCTGATGAGCGAGCTCAGAGCCTGTCAAACTGCTTTCAAGCGTATCAGCGCCTGCTTTTAAAAACGACTCTACCCCAGTACAAAATGGTAATGGCCAATAACTTTTATAATTCATTAATCAAAAAACGAATAGTTATGTTACACAAAAGCAAATCAAACAATTTAAACCGGCTAAAGATGATTCTTATGGTTCCGGTTCTAACACTCTTTCTTATGAGTTTTAATACCAAAGAAATCGTGACTTATGAAACACAAACATCAGATATACAATCCGGTTTAATGAATCAGCCTGAAAAGGCCCAGGAAAGTGTCGAAATAGTTATTGATAAAACGATGTCTGACCAGGACCTTAAGGCGTTAACCTCTAAATTTGATAAAAAGGGAATAACCCTGAAGTTTAAGGGCATTAAGCGAAACAGCGCTGATGAGATTATAGCCATTTCCATTACTGCAAAAACCGAATCATCCAGTGCCAATTACAGCTCAAACAGCGATGACGGTATTAAACCCATTCGTATTACAATTGTTGACGATAAATCGATTACCATCGGGGACGGACATGCCATACACGAGGATCATGATATGCATTACGAGACAAAAGATGGTCATGTGAAAATTAAAAAGTTAAATAAGGGTAACAACGTTTTTGTTTACTCTTCCGACGACGGAGAGGAACATGAAATCCATGGAGAAGCGATGACCATAATTATAAAGGACGGTGATGAAGTAAAGGAGATCAAAAAAGTGGGTAAAGACAACACGTTCTTCTTTTCAGATGACGATGAAGATCATGATGTCGAGCTTCTCGAAATTAAAGAGGGGAAGGACGGTGATTACAATGTAATTATAAAGAAAGACAAAGACGGTAAAACTATCAGCGAATGGGTTGATAAGAAAGACGGCAATGTTTGGATATCCGATAAGGACGATGACGAGGTAAAGGTTATCATTTCGGAGGTAAAAGATGACAAGATCAGGATTATGGGTGGCGATGAAGATGCACTGTATATTATAGATGGTAAAGAGGCATCAAAGGAGGATGTTCAAAATCTGGGTTCAGATGATATCGAATCAATTGCGGTACTTAAAGGTGAAAGCGCTATTAAGAAATATGGTGAAAAGGCTAAAAATGGTGCGATTATCATAAAAAAGAAAGACTAGGATCAACCCGATTCAATACTTTTTTAAGCAAAAGCCCGGTTTTTTAGAACCGGGCTTCTTCATTACAAAAATGTATGATAAAAGATAATTTTGACTTAAAATCATCTTTTTTATGCTTTTTTACTCTACAAATTTAAAAATTACTTAATTTTTTACCTACAATTATTACAATCATATATCTTTTTTAGTATTTATTATAATGATTTGTAACTTATTTGTAGGTATGATATATCTTATTGTTATTTATTTTATCTTTTTGCTTTATACCTTAAAGTCAAATTTATTCTTTTTCATAAAATTTCTTGGAGACAACATTCCCGAAATTATATATTGCCGAAACAATTAAGAAAACAAGTTAATTATCAACCATTTAAAACAATAAATCATGATCGCACTTGCTAAATTAATGATCGCACTAGCCGCCCTATTAATAGACCTTATAAGCGTTATTTTTTAATGCATCTTTCAACCACTATAAAGGTTTACTAACCAACCATTTTTTAAATAGTAAGACTTAGATACAAAATAAGTTTTACTATTTTTTTTATTAGTTGAGCCGAAAAAATAATTCAATATTTCTGGGAGCGGTTAACAGAAAAAGATATGACTTCGTTATTTGTGGTATTAATACGGAGAAATGCTTAATACAACACCTAATGCAAGAATACCGATTATTAGGACAGGAACACCAATATTTAAGAGAGTCGATTTGCCCTTATCTTTGACTTGTACTCTGTCTATGTTATTCTCATCTATGCCCACTTTAATCAATTTATCATCATATTGGGTCTTCCCATAAAATTGATTGTTTTCGAATTGAACTTTGTTAAATTTTAATGTTTTATTGTCTTTGGTTTTAATTCTAACCCTAGTATCTGCCAGTGCTGCTTCTTCCAGCGAAACATTTGCTGATCTGTAAACTGTACAACCTTGGAAGAAAATTAATGCTGACAAAACCAGTGTAACTAAATTGAAATATGTTTTTAGACTTTTCATGACAAAATTTATTAATCAATAAACCTAATAATATCAAATTGAATATACAATGATATAAATCAATGTAGTCTCGTTTATTTACCAACTAACGACTTCATTAAATTCATAGATTATTCCAAAAAGAAAAAGGATTTCCACCCCTGAGGGTATGAGTTTAATTAAAATTTATTCATTCGTTAAAACCACAATAAATTTTCAATAGAATTGAATCAAGTCCTATGTCATGGACCTCAACACTT
>JABDPL010000221.1 GCA_013042825.1 Flavobacteriaceae bacterium
AAGTGGCAGGTCCACAGGTACGATGAGTGGAACAAGCATTCCTGTAACCAGGTAACCTTCTTCCACTTCATGTCCTTTTATAACCGCAAACAGGAATTCTACCGCCAATCCCACGCCATAGGATACAATTACCAATGGCAGGACCTTAATCACACCGAGCATAAAATTGTCCAATGTCCAGAATGATGATCCCAGGAATCCGTTAGCCGCCTCGATCTCTCCGAGGGCCAGGTAATGCTGGTATCCTGCATTGAACATTCCGAATATCAAACAGGGAATCAGGGCCATGATAACGATATTCATGGTCCGTTTCAAATCATCTGCCGCTTTGATATGCGTTCCACCGTGTGTGGTTTCATTCGGCAAATAGAGAAAGGTGTGCAAGGCATTAAATGCCGGAGCCATTTTCTTTCCCTTGTATTTTTCTTTTAGCGTGTGTAGTTTATCTTTCAATCCCATAGTTAACCAATTTCTTTTATCATAAGGTCAAGACCCTCGCGGATGATTTGCTGGTGTGGTTGTTTCGATACGCAAACAAATTCAGTAAGGGCGAAATCTTCAGGAGCCACCTCGTACATCCCGAGTGCTTCCATTTCATCGAGGTCTTTATACATACATGCCTTGAGTATCTGCATCGGATAGATGTCCAGTGGAAAGACCTGCTCAAATGTTCCCGTTATCACAAATGCCCTGTGCTCACCGTTAGTGTTTGTGTTCAGGTCGAATTTTTTCTTTGGGTTAAGCCAGGAGAAGGTCAAAGCTCTTGAAGTCGATATTTTGTTGAATACAGGTTTGTTCCATCCGAAGAATTCATAATCATCTCCTTCTGGAATAACTGTTATAACATTGCTGTAATAATCGAGGCTGCCATCGGGTTTCACCTGTTTGCCGGTAAGAACGTTCCCGGAAATGATACGGTCATTTCCATCTTTCGCCAGGCCGTGGTCATAGATCATTGTTGAGACTTCAGCACCGATCTTTGTTTTAAAATACCGGGGTTTTTCTACAGAGGAACCGGCAAGGGCTACTATCCTTTCAGCATTAAAGCGACCTGTCTTAAGCAACTCACCGATAATTACTAAATCCTGTGCATTTACGGTCCAAACCACCTCACCTTTATTCACAGGATCCACTTTGTTTATAAGTGTTCCCACATTACCCGCAGGATGTGGACCTGAAATTCGATGAATCGTCACGTCATCCAGCCTGGCCAGAGGAGAATTACTATTTTTCCCTACGGAAATATGAACTGCTCCATCGGTTAGTTTGGCAAGGGCGGTTACCGCTGTTTGAAGATGTTCCGATTGCTTCTCGAGGACAAAATCCAGATTTGCTGCCAGCGGGGCCGTTGTATATCCTGAGATAAAAATACCCTTTGGCGTACGGTCAGGATGTGCGATAACATCATAGGGTCTTTGTTTTATAAAAGGCCAGCAACCTGATTCTAGCAAGCGTTCACGAATGGCTTCCGGGCTAGCCGAATTCACATTCAATTCACCGTGATTGAAGTATTCCTGCTTCTGATCAGCTTCTATCTTTACAGCATCGATGCGACGCTTCGGACCCCGCAGAATCTCGATTACCTCACCCGAAACCGGACTCGCGAATTTAATATCTTCATTCGACTTATCGAAGAACAGAGGCTCTCCGGCTTTCACCTTTGATCCCTCTTTTGCTAATAATTTTGGAATGACACCGTGAAAATCCTCAGGTCTAATGGTGTTGTATTTGCTGATAATGGCTTGTTCGATCTTTCTTTCAGCTTCACCAATAAGATTAATATTCAGACCTTTTTTAATACGAATGTCCCTGGACATATGCTTTTTATTGAGATTAGTTGTCTAAAAATCCGTGCAAATTTACAAATTTATAGTACAGACTTCATAATAAATGAAAGTTAAATTTCCGAAGTAAACCCGTCGGAATTTAGGCACAGAATTTGTTTATCTTTAGGCCGAATCTCATATGATATGAAATTGAAATCGGCTCTGGCCTTAATTCTTATGACGAGTTCGGCATTGATATATTCACAGGTGGAATATGAAGTTGCAGAACCCGATTATATCAAAACCATAACGTTTAAGAGCAATACCAGTGAAGGTGAATTACCTGTACTCAAGCTCAATGAGCGTCTCACACTTGAGTTCGACGTTCTCAATGCTGAGGAAGATGACTTTTATTATGTTATTGATCACTACGACTATGACTGGACGCCATCGCGTTTGATGAAACCCGAATTCATGAACGGTTTCGATAATCAACGCATTGTAAATTATGAGAATTCTTTTAACACCTATCAGATCTATAGTCATTACAGGCTTCAGATTCCCAATCAGCAAACCCGTTTAAAGCTTTCCGGTAACTACATGATCAAGATCTATGACGATTATGGTGAGCTTATGTTCAGCAGGAAATTCATGGTTTATGAGGAACTGGCCCAGGTGGGTGTGTCTATCAAGCGTTCAAGGGATGTGAGTGTAATCGCCCAGAAGCAATCGGTGGATTTCTCAATATCGTCAACCTTCATGACTATCAATAATCCTGAGATGACCATAAAGACCGTGATTATTCAGAATAACAATTTGAACACCGCCATTTCGGGATTAAAACCGCTATACACACTTGGCAGAGAGCTCATTTATAAGTACGATACCGAATCGAGTTTCTGGGGCGGAAATGAATACCTGTTCTTCGAGAATAAGGATGTGAGAAGTGCTAACGTCGGGGTGCAATTCATCGATCTCAAGGACGTTTACCACAGTTATCTGTTCACCGATATCATCAGGGCCAGCAGGCCCTACAC
>JABDPL010000227.1 GCA_013042825.1 Flavobacteriaceae bacterium
GAGTGATATCAGCCGATGCAGGGCCTGCGACTATTTCCTGGTATGACAGTCCGGAAGGAGGAACACTCCTGGGTACCGGTAACAGCTTTACCACACCTGTGATTTCCGTAAGCACTACTTTTTATGCTGAAGCCGTGTTCGATGATTGTATAAGTCAGATTCGTGAGCCTGTTGAGGTGATTGTTATTGAAACCGATCCGCCCTCAGGGCCGGATTTCCAATCGTTTTGTGACTTGGACGGGGCCCTTATCAGCGATCTTTCTGTTTTCGGAGTTGATATTCAGTGGTATGAATCGGCAGTGGGCGGAACACCGTTGAATTTGACTGACGCACTGCAGTCAGGATTCTATTTTGCGACGCAAACAATTAACGCCTGCGAGAGTTCAGACCGGTTACAAGTTGAGGTCACAATTGTCGATACCGTTGAATTGGCCGATGATATTCCTGATATAGAAGTTTGCGATAATGCCGATGATGGAGATGACACAAATGGTTTCGCCACTTTCGATCTTACCGCTAATGCTGGTCTTGTGCTGAATGGGGCGAATCCTTCAGAATTTACGATCAGCTATTATCTCGATTCAGTATATGTCTCAGAAATAATAAATCCGAACAATTTTGTAAATACGGTTTCGGATAATCAGACCATTTATTTCAGAATTGAAAACAATTCAGATAATTCATGCTTTACCGACGGGAGTTTTTACATTAAGGTGAATTCCCTGCCTGAGGTTGTGGAATCTTTCGTCTTTCGGAACTGCGATGAAGACGGCCAGCCTGACGGCTTTACCGATTTTAATCTTTCAGAAGCTATTTCCTTTGTTCTCCTAGAGGATCCGCAAGATGTCGTTATCAGTTTTCATGTGAGTATTCCGGATGCTCAATCAAATCTGAATCCGATCGATCCAGTTCCATATAACAATAGCAATGGCAATCAGGTGTTTTTGCGGGTTGAAAACACTTCGGGATGTTTCAGGATATCAACTATAGACCTGCAGGTATCAACTACGACTTTTCCTGATGACTATCTTGAGGTTTTAGACAGCTGTGATGACGATTTATCAGCTGATGGATTGTATCTATTTGATCTTAGCCAAGCTTCTCAGGCTCTGCTCGATCAGTTTCCAACGGGTCAGAACTTAACGGTTCACTTTTACCGGACTTCGGAAGATGCGCAATTGGAGGAGAACGAGATTGCTCAATCCCCAGACTTCGTCAATGAGATTCCCTTTTCCCAGACCTTGTTTGTGCGGGTGGAGAGTTCAGACAATGGCGCTTGTTTCGGAATCGGGCCACATTTACAACTGCAGGTCTATCCGCGGCCTGAATTTGAAGTCATTCAGCAGGATATCTTTTGTTTGAATGGTCAGCCGGCGTTGATCGAAACCTTTAATCCTAGCGGTGATTTCGAATATGAATGGACTGATGAGTCTGGAAATATTATAAGTGACGAATCCAGTGCATTGATAAGTTCTGGCGGGCTGTATACCGTTACGGCCTATTCAGCGGAGGGCTGTGCTTCTTTTCCGGAAATATTCAACGTAATTGAATCAGGAATATCAACAGCTGATGAGGATGATATTTTAGTCGAAGATCTGTCAAATAATAATTCAATAACTGTAAATACTTCTGACCTCGGACCGGGTGATTATGAGTTTTCATTAGACTCTATCGAGGGGCCCTACCAGGATGAAGCGGTATTCAGTTCAGTCGGGGCAGGAGATCATACAGTTTATATTAGAGACAAAAATGGTTGTGGAATACAGGAAATTCCGGTATTTGTTCTTGGCTTCCCTAAATTTTTTACTCCGAATAATGATGGTTATAACGATTCATGGAATATCAAAGGTTGGAATGAATCGATTTCCGTGGATTCCCGGATAAGGATTTTCAATCGATATGGAAAACTGATCAAAGAGCTATCAGCTGGAGGAGAAGGATGGAATGGGACCTTTAATGGGTCCGCCATGCATGCTTCTGACTATTGGTTTGTTGCTGAGCTAATACAAAGTGACGGATCTTCCCGTGTGATCAGAGGTCATTTCAGCCTGGTGCGATAAAGACATGTTGGTCCTCTCGATTTGATATCCCGAATTAAGTTATATCTTAAGCAAAATGACATGATTATTTACAACGTCACCATAAACGTAGATGAAAGCATTCATGCTGAATGGTTGATTTGGATAAAGGAGCACATTCCGCTGGTTCTATCAACAGGCAGATTTATCGAAGCCAGGCTCACGCGGGTATTGGTTGAGGAAGAGATGGGAGGAACGACCTACTCTATACAATATCGGGCAAACTCCAGAAAGGATCTTGATGATTATTATGAATTCTATGCAGATAAATTAAGGCAGGATAGTTTGAAAAGATTCGGAGATAAGGTGCTTGCATTTCGAACCGAACTGGAGATCATCGATGAATTCTTTGTAAAAAAACCTAGAGAGTAGTGGTTCGTGCAAAAAAACATCTGGGACAGCATTTTCTTCGGGATGAATCAATCGCTCAAAGAACAGCCGATGCCTTGCAATCAGAAAACTGTGATATCGTTTTAGAGATTGGTCCAGGTATGGGTGTGCTAACTAAATATCTGCTCAAACGTGAGGATGAAATATATGTGATTGAGATCGATCGCGAGTCGGTACTTTATTTAAAGGAGCATTATCCGGTATTGCAGAACCATATCATTGAAAAGGATTTCCTGAAATTTGATCTGGAGAGGCAGTTCCCTGAAATGCAACTGGCGATTATAGGGAATTTCCCCTACAATATCTCCTCACAGATCCTTTTTAAGGTTTTGGAGAATTACCGTAAAGTTCCTGAAGTATGCGGTATGTTTCAAAAGGAAGTGGCCGAGAGGGTTTGTGAAAAACCGGGTAGTAAAGCTTATGGAATACTTTCAGTACTTGTACAAGCGTATTATAAAACCGAATATTTATTCAGTGTTCCCCCCGAAGTCTTCAGTCCGCCACCCAAAGTGATGTCGGGTGTGATCAGGTTAACCCGAAAGCAAATCATAGATTTCGGATGTGATGAACGTTTGTTTAAGAGGGTGGTTAAAACAGCCTTTAATCAGCGTAGAAAAACCCTCCGCAACAGTTTAAAAGCTTTCGATCTGTCAGATAATTTAAAAGCAAATGTTATCTTTGGCGAGCGTCCGGAACGGTTAGGTGTTCATGATTTTATTCGACTTACAAACCTGATCGCTGCGGATGGTTAAAGCATTCGGTCTTGGAAGAAAACAATAAAGAACATATCACCTTTAAGATCAGTGAAGAGCTGGTTAATCAGGTAGAGGAACTCATTTCCAACGATGAGCGGTCCGAGGTTCTTGATTTGCTCAATCAATACCATTACGCAGATATCGCGGAGATCCTTGAAGAACTGAATTTTGAGCAGGCGGTCTATGTCATAAAACTGCTCGATAGCGAGAAGACTTCAGATATCCTCTCAGAAATCGACGAGGATATTCGTGAAAAGATCCTTCAAAACCTTTCTGAGCAGGAGATCGCTAAGGAAATAGAAGAACTCGATACCGATGACGCGGTTGATATTATTTCTGAACTTCCCGAAGACAGGCAACAAGTCGTTCTTGATGAAATCAAGGATGAAGAACTCAAAGCCGATATCGAAGAGCTTCTTACCTATGATGAGTATTCTGCAGGGGGTTTGATGGCTACGGAATTAGTTAAAGTTAACGAGAACTGGTCGGTAAACGAATGCGTGAGGGAAATGCGGATTCAAGCAGCTGAGGTAACAAGGGTTCACTCGATCTATGTTGTAGACAATGACGGAAAATTAATTGGTCGCCTCTCCCTGAAAGATCTGTTAATCGCTCCAGATGAGGAAAAGATCGCTAATGTTTATATCCCCCGGGTTGATTATGTGAATGTTGATGAGCAGGCAGAGGATGTCGCCCGGCTGATGCAGAAATATGACCTTGAGGCCATCCCTGTAGTCGATGATGATAAGGTCTTAAAAGGGCGAATCACCATTGACGACATTGTTGATGTAATCAAGGAGGAAGCGGAGAAAGATTACCAGATGGCCGCCGGTTTCACCCAGGTAGTTGAGGTTAGTGACACAATTCTGGAGCTTACCCGCGCTCGTCTACCCTGGTTGTTCCTCGGATTGATGGGCGGTATTGGTGCTGCACTCATCATGGGAGACTTTGAGGCCATGTTGCAAAATCATGCGGTCCTTTTCTTTTTCACACCTCTCATAGCGGCGATGGCCGGTAATGTTGGTGTTCAGTCGAGTGCTATTATCGTGCAAGGTCTTGCCAATGACGATGTAAAGGGTAGTATCAATAAACGTTTATTAAAGGAGATGCTTCTTGCCGCACTTAACGGGGTCATTCTTGCTATGTTTCTGCTGCTGTTTGTCTGGGCCTGGGAAAATAACATTTATACTGCCCTTGCCATTTCTGTGTCCCTGATCGTAGTCATCATCGTCGCCGGTATAATAGGAACCTTTGTACCTTTATTCCTGGATAAAAGGGGTATCGATCCAGCGATTGCCACAGGTCCTTTTATTACAACAAGCAATGATATATTTGGAATCCTGATCTATTTCTGGATCGCCAAGGTCATTCTGCAGATCTGATAAATTTTCCTGTTTTCCACCTCATATGCGAATCCTGCATTTAGATACAAATCACCCGTTGCTGATCGAAAGACTGAATTCATTGGGACATATCAATGAAGAAGACTATTCTTCTCCGAAGGAGATCATCGAATCTGCTCTCGAAACATATGAAGGCGTTGTTTTGCGCAGTAGATTTAAGATCGACCGGCAGTTCATGCAGGCAGGAAAACAGTTGCGTTTTATTGCAAGGGTTGGTTCCGGATTAGAAAATATTGACCTGCAAGCGGCCGAAGACCTGGGAATTAAGGTGATCTCTGCTCCGGAGGGCAACAGCAATGCGGTGGGCGAACATGCGCTGGCCATGCTGCTGAATGTTATGAATCACATCAAACGTTCGGATATGGAAGTCAGACGCGGACTATGGTATCGCGAGGCTAATCGTGGGATTGAAATTGAGGGAAAAACTGTGGGGATCATAGGATATGGAAATACCGGTAAAGCCTTTGCACGGAAGCTTAGCGGATTCAATGCCAGGGTGATCTTCAATGATATTTTACCTGATTTGGAAGATGAATACGCAACCCAGGTAACGCTCCACGAATTGCAGCAAAGTTCAGATATTATAAGTATTCATCTACCGCTCACGCCTTTGACAGATGGTCTTGTAAACCACGAATTTATAAACACTTGCAAGAAATCATTTTGGTTGATCAATACAGCAAGAGGAAGAAATGTTATAACCGCCGATCTGGTTGAAGCACTTCGATCAGGAAAGGTAAGAGGGGCCGGACTCGATGTTCTGGAATACGAAAAAGCCTCGTTTGAAAATCTGAGGAATGTGGAATCATATCCCGAACCCTTTCGCTATTTGATCAAAGCCGACAACGTTATTCTCACGCCACATATTGCCGGATGGACGGATGAGAGTAAAGAAAAACTTGCTAAAATAATAGTTGAGAAGATTCAAGAATTTAGTTTATCTTGAAAAGGCTTTTTTTCTGCTCCTCATGTACTGGGTTCTATTCTGAACTTACCTTTTAAAATATTTATCAAATGCAATATAAAGCCAATACACCGGAAGAATATATCGAACAGATTCCGGAGGACAGGAAACCCGCATTTCGAAAATTAAGAAAAACCATCAAGGATAATCTGCCCGGGGGATTTGAAGAAACCATCAGTTATGGAATGATCGGTTATGTGGTCCCTCACAGCATTTATCCGGATGGTTATCATTGTGATCCGAAACTGCCGTTACCGTTTATGAGCATTGCTTCTCAAAAAAACTTTGTGGCATTATACCATTCGGGGGTTTATGCCGATGAGAAACTCCTGGATTGGTTCACTTCGGAATATCCAAAACATTGCTCCAGAAAACTCGACATGGGTAAAAGCTGCATAAGATTCAAGAAGTTGGAAGAGATACCCTTCGATCTGATCGGTGAGTTATCGACAAAGGTCACTCCCGATCAATGGATCGAACGCTATGAAGCGAATGTCAAAAATCGTAAAAAGTAATACGTGTAACATTTTACTCAAGTTATGCACTAATATTATGAAAGCATGAAAAAACGTGTTACCGGTCTTGGCGGAATTTTTTTCAAGACCAAGGATCCTGACAGTATGAGACAATGGTATGGTAAGCATCTGGGTCTTCCAGTGAATCAATATGGTTGTTCATTTTGGTGGAAAGACAAAGAAGGCAAGGATTGCATGACTCAATGGTCTCCATTCAGTGAAGATACCGAGTATTTCAACCCTAGCCAGAAACAATTCATGATGAATTTCAGGGTGGATAACCTTGAAGAGCTTCTTAAAACCTTGAAGGCAGAAGGCGTAACTATAGTGGGGGAGATTCAGGAATTTGAATATGGCAAATTCGGATGGATACTCGATCCCGAAGGAAATAAGATAGAATTGTGGGAACCTGTTGATTCAGCTTTTTAGAGACACGTTCAATTTTTTAGTAAATTTAATATTCAAAACATAAAATAACATAATCATGTCAGACGATAATAAAGATTTAAGAGATGATCTTGATGATATACTGGGTGATGCAAAGGAAGGCGTAAAAAAGGCAGCTGATAAGGCAGAAGAGTTTGCTCACGAAGCCAAGGAAAAAGCGCAGGAATTTGCCGGTGAAGCTAAAGAGAAGGCGAAGGAGTTCACCGAAGATGCCAAAGAGGTATTCAGCGATGGTAAAAATGTTGCGATCATAGCACATTTAACTGTGATAGGGTGGGTAATTGCCCTTATCATGAATAGTAATAACAAAACGGAATTCGCTTCATTTTATATCCGTCAGATGCTGGGACTCATGCTGGTGTCGATCATTCTGTATTTCATACCCGTAATAGGATGGCTTGCCAATATTTTGGTGTTTGTTCTCTGGGTGATAAGTCTGGTTGGTGCTATAGGTGGAGAAAAGAAGGAAACCATTGTTCTGGGTAAACAATTCCAGGAATGGTTCAAATCGCTATAAGATAATTTCTATAATTTTTTACCAACCAAAAACCGGTGAAGAGCCGAGAGTGTGATTTAATGCTTTCGGCTTTTCGTTGAATTTATATATCGTAATATTGCAATATTACTAAAATAACCTATATTTGTATTGAAACAAATGTACTAATGGGCGCTACGAAACTCAATCTGTATACCGATGACATCAATACTATCGCTAAAATAGCCAAGGTGTTTGCTCATCCTGCTCGCGTAGCTATCTTGCAGTATATCAGTAAACAACAGAGCTGTATCTGTAACGATATAGTCGATGAGATCGGGCTCTCCCAACCAACAATCTCCCAACATCTTAAGGTGATCAATGATGCCGGTTTGCTGAAAGGAAACTTTGAGGGTAATAGTTTATGCTACTGCCTGGATATTGAACGATTCCAAACATTCCAGAGCCTGATCAACGCCTTCTTTAATCAGACAAAATCTAATTGTTGCTAATTCATTTCTAATAAGATGAGAACTATAGAATTTTTTAATTTACTGAAACAGTATTCATCCCATGATTTAAGGTTCGAATATCAACCCGGAAAGTATGTCGACCACGGCTTTCATATAACCGAGGTAAAACATGTGAATATCGACGCGGTTAATTGTGGTTCAGGCACAGAGTCTTGGAACGAGACCTTGGTGCAGCTTTGGGAAAGTCCCGAAGAAAAGGAAAAAGACAACCTAAACGCTTTTAAGGCGCTGGGTATACTCAATAAAGTCGGCCGATTAAAACCTTATGATTTAGAGGCCCAGATTAAATTTGAATATGGCAATGATCAGTTCCATATTTCACAGCTATTTGTTAACAATTACCTGATATCTGGTCGGGAATTAATAATTATTTTGGGCCTTGATCGAACAGATTGCAAGGCTAAAGAGACATGCAGAGTGAAACCCGAAGTGGCGACGGCCGATCAGAACAACCCTTGCTGCGAACCGGATGGGAATTGTTGCTAGCATGGATGATCTTGTAATTCGGGCTATGAGGGAAACCGATTGGTTCGATGTTTCCCGAATCTATGAAGAAGGAATGAATACCGGAATCGCAACCTTCGAGACCGAAATTCCTGCCTGGTTAACCTTCGATTCAAAATTTATAGCTGAACCGAGGTTGGTGGCTGAGATCGATGGTAATCTAATTGGTTTCGCTGTCTTAAGCAAGGTTTCCAGTCGAGAGGTATATTCCGGGGTGGCCGAGGTAACAGTGTATGTTGAACGCGTTTCACAGGGTAGAGGATACGGCAAAGAATTATTGAATGCCTTGATCAGGTCAAGTGAATCCCACGGATTCTGGTCCTTGCAGGCCAGTATTTTTCCGCAAAATGAGGCGAGCATCGGCCTGCACTTGTCCTGCGGATTCCGGCAGATCGGATTTAAAGAAGGAATAGGCAGCCGCCATGGCCGCTGGTACGATAACCTGATTTTTGAAAGACGAAGTAAACTAATTGGTATAGATATGAATAGAATATTGGTCCTTTGCACAGGAAACTCCTGCCGGAGCCAGATGGCTCATGGCTACCTGGAACACCTTCTGGATAAGAACTCGAGTGAAATCTATAGTGCCGGAATAGAAACCCATGGCCTGAACCCCGGAGCAGTCTCTATCATGAAAGAAGATGGTATCGATATCTCAGGGCATACCTCCAATCATATAGACGATTACCTCGGAATTGATTTTGATTATATCATAACCGTATGTGATCACGCCCATGAGAACTGCCCGTATATCCCCAGTAAAAGCGCTAAACGCTTACATCATGATTTCTTCGATCCGTCAAAGGTGAAAGGGACAGATGCAGAAGTTCATGATGCTTTCCAAAAGGCCAGGAATGAGATCAAAACCTTCGTCAGGGAGTTTATCGCCACACATCTGAATTAAGTTTTTTCGAAAGTACGAGGATAATTTCTTCTAATGTTTACTTCGGAAGATCAATTAAACCCTGAACCTTTTTGCTCTAAACTAATATAGTCAAGCGGTAAGGTTTCCCCCATCCTTTGCCGTCCCAAATCTCCACCGAAACGCACATGCTCTGACGGACTATGATTTCCGAAGGAATCGATAAAGAACTCATCAACAAAGGATTCAACCGAAGATTGCCGGCCACCGACATACATCACATTCAATTTGTCCTTTAAACTGACAGAAACACCGTTGGTGTCATCCGGCCGTTAGCTTTATAAATCGCCTGGGATGTACTTCACTGTTTCCCAGATAACACCCTATAGCCCTCATTCCTTAGTGTTTGTTTTACCATCTTTGACCATTCCGCTGATCTCTTGCTTCTGGATAAAAGCGGAGCAAACTACACAATTGAAAAGCAAGAGCATATTACGAGATGGCATAGCAATTTGTTTTTGGTTGATGGCTCAAACCACCACAAGTATCATTCCGAAAAACTATGGATTATGGTTGAAGAACTTTTGTTCCAGTTCAGCCTGAAACTCCTCCATAACTGGTCGTACAGTGCTTTCAGGAAGGTCAGCAATTTTGATATACATCAGTCCGTCGACCGCATTATTGAAGAGGGGATCTACATTGAAAGCAACCAATTTTGCATTTTGTTTGATATATTTCTTTAGAAGAACAGGAAGCCTTAATGCACCGGGTTCGATATCGTCGATTATCCGATCGAACTTATTGAGGTCGGCCTCGGTAGCGTCAAAAACAAAATCCTTATCGGCATCCTTAAGCTTGACTTTGAATTCCTTTTTTGGGTGAACATATTGCGCAACATACGGATCGTAGTAATGGGATTTCATGAATTCTATCATCAACGACTTCGAGAAGTTAGAAAATTGATTGCTTATGCTGACACCTCCGATAAGGAACTTATGTTCCGGAAAACGCAGGGTTGTATGCACTATACCCTTCCATAAAAGGAACAACGGCATTGGCTTCTGCTGAAACTCCTTCACAATAAAAGCACGGCCCATTTCAATTGACTGGCTCATCATTTTATGAAGCTCGGGTTCGAAGCGAAACAGGTCCTGGAGATAGAAACCATCGATACCGTATTGTTCAAAGATCTTCGATCCCAGCCCCATGCGGTAGGCCCCTGCGATCAACTTCTCCTCGTCATCCCAAAGGAACATATGATGGTAATAACGATCGAATTTATCAAGGTCAATCGCTTTG
>JABDPL010000234.1 GCA_013042825.1 Flavobacteriaceae bacterium
GCCTTATATCAAAGAAATTGCCGGAAGAAAACGGATGTTCCTGCTGGGCACCGTTTCTGCTGTCCGTGAGGATTCCGGGAAGTTCGATGGTTCGGCTACACCAGATCTCGCATTGATCGATAGTGAATACCGTGATGTGGTCTGGATAGATGCCAAACATCCCAGCCAATGGGATCAAAAGGTGTATTACCAGTTGAATGAGGCCTGGCGGTCAAGCGAGGGGATTGGATATTATTATGCCGAAGGTAAAGATGCTTTAGACCAGCAAACCATCAGTATTGATTCGATTCCTGTTATTCCGAAGGTCAATAAAAACCAGGAAACCATAGATAGGCTTCAGCGGCAGATCGATTCATTAAAGGCCATCGGAAATTAAATCAATTCGAGTATCATTTTGATATTACCGCGCTTGTAGGGCCCGTTCGCTTCCAGCGGTACTTCTTTAAATCCGTATTTGCGGTAGATGTAAATAGCATTTTCGAGGATCGTATTGGAGTAGAGGACCAGGGCATCAAATCCTTCCGACCTGGCAAAATCAATACTGAATTGCATGAGTTTTTGTCCGATCTTCCGACCTCGAAGTTCCGGAGAAACCGCCATTTTAGTCAATTCAAGAACGCCGTCGGAAGCTGTTGGCATCAGGGCCAGGGTTCCAACAACAGAAGTATCGATAATGGCGAAAAATATATGTCCGCCCTTATTGATTATGTACTTATCCGGATTGCGCAACACCTCCTCATCATATGGTTCAACATAAAAGTACTTTCTGAGCCATTCGATGTTGAGTTCATAGAATGCATCGGCATATGCGGGGAGATATGCTACGATTATTAAGGATTCATCCATATGATCTGTAGAACATTAAATGTTGAGTTAAGATAAAAATATCTAATCAGACCCTTACAAAATCGCTTATCAGGTAGGCGATGAGTTTACCCGTCTGCTCAACCTGGCGTTTTGATGCTAATTCGGGCGCTACGCCGCAAATATGAAAATATCGGGCGTTCTTATGCCGGGAACAGTTGTAGATAAGTTCCCGCATTTTATTCAATGTAAATCCCGCGGGTGACATGGCAACACCGGGAACATTCGCCATAACATCACAATCCAATTCAATCCCAAAAGCTTTGTTTCCGATGAATTCAAGTGCCCGTTGACGCTCCTGACGAAGTTTCAGTTTTCTCCTGACCATGAGATCTTCGAGCGTATTGAACTGAATCCGTTTATTTAATTTACCCAATACCTTTGCCATATGCTTAGGCAGATAGTTTTCGTGCATTCCAAAGATGAAATAGCGGTCGAGGAAACCTTCATCAAAAGCATAACTAAAACCATTTCCGTTATGCCTGCCATCTTCCGGGCCAAAATCGGCATGGGCATCAAAATTCAATGCATTTATATGTTGATTAAGAGCCAGTGATGAACCCTTGAGATTACCATAGGCATTGTGGTGACCGCCACTAATGATTATGGGTTTTTTGCCTGATTTTACAATGTCATGTACCAATTGAGAAACCTCGTTATCTATCTTCTTGACCATTCCCCTGGCTTTTTTAATATCACTGCTCTTCGAAGGATTGAGTGTATCGAGCTTTGAAATTTCCTTTTTGAAGTCGAGATGTCCAAGCACAGCTATGCGTTCAGCATGAATCTTTTGATTGTCCCTTAGATTCAGAAACGATTGGATACCAAATGACCAGGCTTTTTCACCCCCTTGTTTTCCGGAATTGGCAAAAACTCCGATATGCTCGGGAATACCAAAAATTACATGGTCGACATCTAAATTTAAAAGTTGTTCGTATATAGGAGTAGAGTCGTTAAATAATTGCACAAATTCACCTATTCTGGGCTCTTTTGTGTTCGTGGGAACGAGGTTTTTTAATTCGGAAACCGTTAGTAATTTTAATCGGCTCATGAAATTATTCTTGATTTAAGTGTATCTAAATTACAATTAATTTAACTTGCACATCAGGAAATAAACAATTTGTTATAAAAGGAATTAGTTTAACAATAAACAGATAAACGGGTATGGAAAACAAAACGAAAAGTTCGAATAATAGCTTAAAAGTTGTTTTAGGAATTGTGGTCGTATTATTGCTGGCAACGGCCTTTTACACCTTCAAAATATACAATGATGGCAAGGAGACGGCTTCTCAACTAAGAGATGAGAAAGCACTCGTGCTGAAGGATCTCAACAATATGGCTGAGCAATACGACATCGCCATAGGCGAAAATCAGGTAGCCAATGCGAAATTGGTCGAAGCGCGTGAGCGTATTCAGGGTTTGATCGATTCGCTGAGGGTATCGGAAAACAGCGTAAGAAGTTTGTGGCGATATAAGAAGAAATATATGGCCCTTCAGGATGAGATGGATGTGTTACTTGCCGAAAACGATTCGCTAAAAATAGAGAACAAATTGCTTGCGACTAGCTTAGACAGTACCAAGATCCAACTCGAGGAGCGGACTGTATTTACCGATTCTCTTCTCGCACAAAATACAGAACTGGCTGATATCGTTGAAACAGCATCTGTGATATCTGCTGTAAATCTCGAAGGCTTTGGTGTAATTGTTCGAAGCTCAGGAAAGTTGATTCCTACCGAGCGCGCTAGGCGAACAGACAAGATAAGAGTGTGTTATACCGTTGCCAAGAATGACCTGGCCGTACCCGGAGATAGGGAGTTCTTTGTACAGGTAATAGATCCTAAGAATAATGTATTAGGACTGAACCAGCAAATCCAATTTGAGGACAATGAGGTCCTGAACTATAGCCTGGTAAGCAAGTTCAATTATGAGAATATGAATCTCGATATATGTGAATTTATCACGGCAACTGATAACCAGGAATTTGAGAAAGGCCGATACGTGGTTAACGTATTTAACCAGAATACCCTTATGTCATCCTCAGAGTTTACTTTGAAATAAAGGATTACCACAACTCGAGAATTATAGCAGACATTGGAATAATAGCAAAAAAACCTCAGGAATTGTCCTGAGGTTTTTTTATGAATTCACCGTTGATCATTACCTTATCAATCAGGTTTGAGCCAAAGGAATAAGGGAGTTCGTAATAACTCGATACGGCTTTGCTTATTATAATATTTGCTCGTTTCCCGCGAGTTATGCTACCATATTGCTGTTCAATCCCCATGGCATAGGCTCCATTAAGCGTAGCTGCGTTAATCGCTTCCTCCGGGGTCAATTTCATTTTAATACATGCCAGGCTTACTATTAAATTCATATTGCCACTGGGTGCTGAACCCGGGTTGAAATCACTGGCAAGGGCCAAGGGCAATCCCGAATCGATCAATTCGCGACCTGGTGTATATGGTATATCGAGAAAAAGAGAGCATCCGGGTAAGGCTACCGGTATAGTTCGCGACCCCTTAAGGGCTTCAATGTCCTCCGGAAGAAGTTCTTCGAGATGATCAACCGACAAAGCATTATGTTTTACTGCCAGGGCGACACCGCCGAAAGCATTGAACTGATTTACATGTATCTTGGGAATCAGCCCGAAGGTTTTTGCCGCTTCCAATATACTGTCGGTTGCCTCAAGGCCAAAATATCCCTTTTCACAAAAAACATCGATGTATTTGGCCAGGCGATCCTTTTGAATTGCCGGCATCATGTCCTTGATGATCAGATCGACATAGGCGTTTTTATTATCCGCATATGCTTCAGGCACAGCATGTGCTCCTAAAAATGTTGGAATAACTTTCAGGCTTAGATCCCTTTTGATACGTTTTATCACACGCAGCATCTTCAATTCGGAATCTGTGGTTAAACCATAGCCTGACTTTATTTCAATCGCACCCGTTCCCAGGGCCATAAGGTTTTTTATGCGCGCCACGGCTTCCTGATACAACTGGTCTTCTTTTGTCGATTCAAGTTTTTTGGCCGAATTCAAAATACCGCCACCTTTTGCAGCGATCTCCTGATAGGTCAATCCATTAAGGCGATCGACAAATTCGTCAATACGGTTTCCTGCATACACCGTATGCGTATGACTGTCGCACCAGCAGGGCAGAACCACAGACCCCATAGCATCTATCTCAGTATCGGCAGTAAGACCCGAGGCGTTCTCCATTAGACCGAAATCCACTATAGTGTCGTGATCGATAAAGATATAGGCATTGTCGATCTTAGGCAAGACCTTCATATGTTCGCCGGCTACCATCCGGATTCCCGGTTCTCGGACCTGAATAAGCTCTTTTATGTTTTTAATCAGTATGGACACGTTATTCTATTTATGACAATGGTCTTGATAAATGTATAAAATTTAATAGACCTTGATAATCGATTATTCAGAGCTGCAGGAATTATGGCCAGAAAAAAAGCCGATGCGTTAACATCGGCCTAAAATTTTATGGTTGGTCAATTATTCTTTTATGAACTTAAAAACCGTGGCATTATTCACTCGTATGATATAAACGCCATTTTGCATCGAACTAACACCAAGGCCTTCGTTCGGTAGAATTCGTGTTGCAAGGATTGACTTTCCAAGTAGATCAAAAACCTCAACATCAACAGCTTCGTTATATCCACGGAAATACAATTCTTCGCTAGCTGGATTTGGATAAATTCCAAACTGTTCAAAATCAAATTCATCAATTCCTAATGGTGGTGGATTATTTTCAAACCAGGTCAGGTCATCCGAATTATAAGCGATGGTTGCTATATCTAAATCACCATCAATATCCTGGTCAAAATCTTTAACGGCAAACACATAGGTTTGACTCTGAGTAGCATCCAGGATACACTCTGTACCAAATGTACCTGAAGGATCCGGACTGGGTGTTCCAAGTTGTTCAAAATAAACCAATTGAGTACTTGTTGCTGATTGTCCACTGCTCAAGATGATTTCGTTATCACCATCACCATCCAGATCATGAACCATAGCTGCTGCGGGATTACCGATCGTTGTAGTAAAGGCAGGTTGCAACGTAAATGTTGAGCCGTCAAATGGATCGTTGTTATCATCTTCATACCAATAAAAATTTCCCGTTCCTGGTGAAGTATTCAGTTCAGAAACCAAAATATCGAGGAATTCATCACCATCAACATCCGGCATAGCTGCGTTAAACACATAATTG
>JABDPL010000236.1 GCA_013042825.1 Flavobacteriaceae bacterium
GTAAACGAAAACTTTTCACAAACCTATCGGGCTTCAGTACGAACCAATTTCAGAACAGCCCCGAATATCGAAATAGGTTACAGGTATTCAATTCAGGACAACGACCAGGGCCAAAGACGGACGAAATTCTTCACCAATGCGCCTTCCATAGAGTTCGATGCCTATATCTGGAAATCACTGACTTTCAGGACCGATTATACCTTTAATAATTTCAGTGATGAGGACCGTACCATCAATGAATTCGAATTCTGGAACGCCTCCTTATCCTATCGCAAGGACCAGGATGCCAAGTTTGAATATACGCTCAGGGCTACCAATATCCTGAATACGACTTCTCAAAATCAGAGTAGTGCCGGTAATGTTTCTGTAAGCGCCACGGAGTTTTTTATTCAGCCGAGGTTTATCACCTTCCGGTTGCGATATGAACTGTAAGAAAGTTTAAGTCTGGTGTTATTATAAACCGAAAGCTGATTTTATTTGATCAACATAGTTAAGCTTCTCCCAGGTAAATAGTTCCACTTCCATAGTAAGGGACTCACCGCCCGGTCTTTCAAATGTCTTGGTCACCGTCTCAGGTGTACGGCCCATATGTCCGTAAGCAGCGGTTTCGCTGTACATGGGTTGACGAAGTTTTAAACGCGATTCAATGGCAGCAGGACGCATGTCAAAAATATCGGCAACTACTTTTGCGATTTCCCCATTGGTCATTTTTACATGAGAAGTACCATAGGTATCGACAGAGATCGAGGTGGGTTCAGCAACACCGATAGCATAACTCACCTGCACCAGAATTTCATCACAAAGTCCGGCGGCTACCAGGTTCTTGGCTATATGCCTTGTGGCATAAGCGCCGCTGCGATCTACTTTACTGGGATCCTTTCCGGAAAAAGCTCCGCCACCATGAGCCCCTTTTCCGCCGTAGGTGTCAACAATGATCTTTCTTCCCGTAAGACCAGTATCGCCATGGGGTCCACCGATCACGAATTTCCCGGTTGGATTGATATGGTAAATAATGTCATCATCGAATAACCCTTGCGTATGCTTTGGGAGCTGTTTTCTGACCCTGGGTATAAGGATGTTGACCACATCATCATATATGCGATCCAGCATTTTTTGCTCCTCGTCGAATTCGTCATGCTGCGTAGAGACAACTATAGTGTTTATACGCTTCGGAATATTATGATGATCATATTCCATGGTCACCTGGCTTTTGGAATCAGGTCGTAAATATGTCATCACCTGGCCCTCCCTGCGAATAGCTGCCAATTCCCTGAGGATACGATGTGAAAGGTCAACAGCCAGCGGCATGTAATTTTCAGTTTCGTTAGTGGCATAGCCGAACATCATACCCTGGTCACCAGCGCCCTGCTCTTCCTTAGGACCGCGGTCTACCCCCCGGTTTATATCTTCAGATTGCTCATGAATAGCCGATAGAACTCCACAGGAATTGCCATCGAACATATATTCGCCCTTTGTGTAACCGATTCGGTTAATTGTATCCCTTGCGATCTGCTGAACATCGATATAGGTGTTCGATTTGACCTCACCCGCCAGGACTACCTGTCCTGTAGTTACAAGGGTTTCACAGGCAACCTTTGATTCAGGATCGAAAGCAAGAAAATGATCAACAAGGGCATCACTGATTTGATCGGCTACCTTGTCCGGGTGACCTTCAGCAACGCTTTCCGACGTAAATAAATATGACATAGAATTCAAGTTAACCGAGGAAAATCTGAATTAAATAGACTTTGAGACGATGTTAAAGAGGCTTACAGTACACTGCTTTAGCATTTTTTCCTGAGGTCGCAATCAGTCAAATTTTTCCTCTAATAAAAGCGCTCAAAAGTACAAAATAAATACAATTCCTGATAGCCTTTAAAGCAAAACTTAGATCAAAATCCAGAAGCCTGAATCGGCTGCTCCATAAAGGCATACTTTAAATTTCGATTAAAAATCTATTCGCAACAGTAAAAGTTATTCAGTTGTAGTATTTTTAACTTTCAATTCAACAGCAGTATGAGGATACAACCCCGATTAATCCGGTTTAAGGAGAACGTTTTATCGAAGTTTCAGATTTATAATAGCATCTTTATGACACTTCCATTTGATGCCATTACCAGGACCGGTGTCTTACTGCCGCTCTTTCATGACCATTGTAAAACCGGTTTTGCGGAAGGTAAAGATCCTAGCACCATTATAGAGGAATACTTTGATAATTACCTATCTGAAAAATCTTATGAAGACCGCACAAATCTGCTGTTCCGTTTCATACAATACATCGAACGGCAGGTTGTTCTTTTCGATGCCATTGAAGATGCGGCATTCCCCGTGGTTCATAACCTTGATGGTATAGGAACTTTACGAAGTCTGAAGGAATCGGCCAAATCGGATAATAAGCTTGACGAATTAAGAGATTCTCTTGAAGATTTCAAAGTTCGGGTGGTATTAACAGCTCATCCTACCCAATTTTACCCCGGTACGGTATTGGGTATTATAACCGATCTTACCGAAGCGATTCGGGCGAATGATCTTAAGCGGATTAAGGACCTTCTGGCCCAACTGGGTAAAACCCCCTTCTTCAAAAAAAAGAAGCCAACACCATACGATGAAGCCGTTAGTTTGATCTGGTATCTGGAAAACGTATTTTACCTGTCGGCTGGCCAGGTTTTTGAATATATCCGAGAAACGATATTTGAGGGGCAAAGGCCTATCAATGATATGATAAATATCGGATTCTGGCCAGGTGGAGATCGTGACGGGAATCCTTTTGTCACTCCGGAAATAACGCTGAAAGTAGCCCGGCGACTGAAGCAGACGATCATCAGGAATTATTATAAGGATGTTCGGGCATTGCGCCGGAAACTGACCTTTAAGGGTGTTTATGATAAAGTCCTGAAACTGGAACGCCTGCTATATCAAAGCAGTTTAGATGCGAAAAAAGACTATATCAGCCTGGATGGATTGACAGCTATGGTGCTGGAGATTCGCGATTCTATAATCGATGAACACCAGGGCCTTTACCTTCATGAAATCGATCTGTTCCTGGATAAGGTCCATTTGTTCGGATATCATTTTGCATCACTGGATATTCGCCAGGACAGCAGGGTTCACCATAAGGTATTTACCAAAATGGTGGAGGAGAGTTTTAAGCTGTATCCGGGATTATTTCCAAAGGATTATCAGGAGCTTATTCCCGATCGTCAAATCGAGATTCTCTCAGGGTTGAAAGGTCATGTTGAATTTGACCGGTTTGAAGATGAATTGGTCAGGCAAACCTTGGAGACCATTGCTGTTATGAAGACCATACAGCAGGAAAATGGTGAGAAAGGCTCGAACCGATACATAATCAGCAATAACCAAACGGCACTGAATGTCATGGAATTATTTGCCATGTTGAAATTATCGGGCTTTGAAGAGCTGATGCCGGTAGATATGATCCCCTTATTCGAAACGGTTGATGACCTTAAACGGGCACCGGATGTCATGGAACAATTATACACCAATCCGTCTTATAAAGCGCATCTGCAAAGCCGTGGAAACAAACAGACCATAATGCTTGGATTCTCAGATGGAACCAAGGACGGTGGATATCTCATGGCTAACTGGGCGATCTTCAAAGCCAAAGAAGAGCTGACCACTGTTGCCAAGGCATTTGATGTAGATGTCATGTTCTTTGACGGCAGGGGAGGTCCTCCGGCCAGGGGAGGAGGCAAGACCAACCAGTTTTATGCCTCCTTAGGGCCAACCATAGCCGATAAAGAGATCCAGCTTACGATTCAGGGCCAGACTATCAGTTCGAATTTCGGAACCCTCGAATCGGCTCAATACAACCTCGAACAACTCATTAGCGCGGGAATTTCCAATAAGCTGGAGGACGAAAATCTAGGTCTGGAACCCGAACACAGGAAAATTTTACTCGAATTATCAGACAAGAGTTACGACGCCTATCAAGCCTTTAAGGATCACCCGAAATTTATCTCTTATCTTGAGAATATGAGTACGCTCAAGTATTACGCCATGACGAATATCGGCAGCCGGCCTTCAAAGCGGTCGAATTCCGATTCTCTCGTTTTTTCTGATCTGAGGGCCATACCCTTCGTAGGGTCATGGAGCCAGTTAAAACAAAACGTTCCAGGATTTTATGGGCTCGGTACTGCATTAAAGTATTATGAGGACAATGGAAAATGGGAAGAGGTCAGAGTCTTGTATGAGCATTCCAAATTCTTCAAGACCTTGCTCGCCAATAGTATGATGTCGTTGTCGAAATCCTTTTTCGGTCTGACCGCTTATATGTCGGATGATCCTGAAT